>NZ_JBWKFN010000047.1:0-59060 GCF_056434245.1 Streptomyces sp. NPDC044064 | reverse complement strand
GCCCTGGGGGGGGAAAAAACCCGGAGGGGGGGTTCCGGTTGGTTGTTCCAGAAGCCCGGGCACCACCCCCGGAAAAAACGAGGGCGGCGCCCCCTGGGGGGGGGTTCCCCGCCTTCGTCGTCAGGCTGTGACCGGCTCAGCCGTCAGGCTGGGGCCGGCTTAGCTGAAGGAGTCGCCGCAGGCGCAGGAGCCCGTCGCGTTCGGGTTGTCGATCGTGAAGCCCTGCTTCTCGATCGTGTCCACGAAGTCGATGGAGGCGCCGCCCAGGTAGGGAGCGCTCATACGGTCGGTGACGACCTTGACACCGCCGAAGTCCTTCACCACGTCTCCGTCGAGCGAGCGCTCGTCGAAGAAGAGCTGGTAGCGCAGGCCGGAGCAGCCGCCGGGCTGAACGGCGACGCGCAGGGCCAGGTCGTCACGGCCTTCCTGGTCGAGCAGGGCCTTGACCTTCGCCGCAGCGGCGTCGGACAGGATGATGCCGTCGGTGACGGTGCTGGTCTCGTCCGATACGGACATCTACATCTCTCCCGGGTTGTACGGAGACTGCTTGCCGACCAGTGCAACCGGCGTTTCCGCGGATTCATTCCGGGCCGGGCATTCGCGTGGTCGCCTTTTTTCGTTCTGCCCTCATGCTCGCACATGCCCGAGAGGGCGGACAGCGGCCCGAAGAGGGACCTGAGGGACCCGGGCGGGATTCACGTCACATCGACGCTATGGCCATCGTCAAAGTGACGTGAACCAGTTATGATAGATAGCGTCAGTTAGACGAAAAGTAGAAAGGGTGCGTGACGTGACCACCGCCCAGACCCCGGAGCTCGACGTACAGCCGTCCCCGCTCGCCCTCCTGCTTCTCGGCCGGGAGGCCGACCCGAAGAGCGAGCGGGGCGTCGAGTGTCCCGGCGACCTGCCCTCGCCGTCCGACCCCGACCTGGTCGAGCGCGCCCGCGCGGCCAAGGAGAAGCTCGGCGACAAGGTCTTCGTGCTCGGCCACCACTACCAGCGCGACGAGGTCATCCAGTTCGCCGACGTCACGGGCGACTCCTTCAAGCTGGCCCGGGACGCGGCCGCGCGCCCGGAGGCCGAGTACATCGTCTTCTGCGGTGTGCACTTCATGGCCGAGTCGGCGGACATCCTGACGTCCGACGACCAGAAGGTCGTCCTCCCGGACCTGGCCGCCGGCTGCTCGATGGCCGACATGGCCACGGCCGAGCAGGTCGCCGAGTGCTGGGACGTGCTGACCGAGGCGGGCATCGCCGAACAGGTCGTGCCGGTCTCGTACATGAACTCCTCGGCCGACATCAAGGCGTTCACCGGCAAGCACGGCGGCACCATCTGCACCTCGTCGAACGCGAAGCGCGCCCTGGACTGGGCCTTCGAGCAGGGTGAGAAGATCCTCTTCCTGCCCGACCAGCACCTGGGCCGCAACACCGCGGTGCGGGACATGGGCATGTCCCTGGACGACTGCGTGGTCTACAACCCGCACAAGCCGAACGGCGGCCTGACGGCCGACGAGCTGCGGGCCGCGAAGATGATCCTGTGGCGCGGTCACTGCTCGGTCCACGGCCGCTTCAGCCTGGACTCGGTGAACGACGTGCGCGAGCGCATCCCGGGCGTGAACGTCCTGGTCCACCCCGAGTGCAAGCACGAGGTCGTGGCCGCGGCGGACTACGTCGGCTCGACGGAGTACATCATCAAGGCCCTGGAGGCCGCTCCGGCCGGCTCCAAGTGGGCCATCGGCACCGAGCTGAACCTGGTCCGCCGCCTGGCGAACCGTTTCGCTCCCGAGGGCAAGGAGATCGTCTTCCTCGACAAGACGGTCTGCTTCTGCTCGACCATGAACCGCATCGACCTGCCCCACCTGGTCTGGGCCCTGGAGTCCCTGGCCGAGGGCAAGCTGGTCAACCGCATCGAGGTCGACAAGGAGAGGGAGGCGTTCGCCAAGCTGGCGCTGGAGCGGATGCTGGCCCTGCCGTAGGGCTCTGAACGACAGGGCTGAGGCCCGGCCCCCGGGACGGGGCCCGGGCCTCAGTGGTGTCCGGAAGCCGGCGGTGCTCAGACGCCGGCCGGTTCCAGCGCCTCGGACTCGCGGTTCTGCCGCTTCGCCGCCCGCTTCTTCGCGCGGCGCTCCTTGCGCAGCTCCAGCATCGCGTAGAGCGTCGGGACGAGGAGCAGGGTGAGCAGCGTGGACGAGATCAGGCCGCCGATCACGACCACCGCCAGCGGCTGGGCGATGAAGCCGCCTTCACCGGTGACTCCCAGTGCCATCGGGAGCAGGGCGAAGATCGTCGCCAGGGCCGTCATGAGGATCGGGCGGAGCCGGTGACGGCCACCCTCGATCACGGCCTCGACGACGCCGTGGCCCTGCCTGCGGTACTGGTTGATCAGGTCGATCAGCACGATCGCATTGGTGACCACGATGCCGATCAGCATCAGCATGCCGATCATCGCCGGGACGCCCATCGGGGTGCCGGTGGCCACGAGGAGGCCGATGGCGCCCGTCGCCGCGAACGGGATCGAGACCAGCAGGATCAGCGGCTGGACCAGCGAGCGGAACGTCGCCACCAGCAGCATGAAGACGATCGCGATGGCCGCCAGCATGGCCAGGCCCAGGTTCTTGAACGCGTCGTCCTGGTCGGAGGACACACCGCCGATCTCCGCCTCGGCCCCCGCCGGGAGCTTCAGGGCCTTGATCTTCGACTGGAGCTGGGTGCTGACCGCGCCCGTGTTGTCGCCGGTCGGCCGGGCCGTGATGGTGGCGGCACGCCGGCCGTCGATGCGGGTCATGGACACGGGCCCGTCGACCAGCTTGACGGTGGCGATGTCACCGAGCTTCACCGGGCCGAGGCGCAGCGCCTTCAGCTGGGCCAGGGTGGTGGCGGGCTTGGCCGACTTCACGACGACGTCGCGCTCGGTGTCGTCGAGGATCGCCTTCGCCGCCGTCGTACCGCGCACGGCCTGCGCGACCGCGGCGCCCAGCTTCTGGTCGTCGAACCCGGCCGCGGCCGCCTTGGAGTTGGCCTTGACCGAGATCCGCGGCACGCTCTGGGAGAGATCGCTGGTGACGTCGGTGACGTGGTCGAGGCCGGCCACGGTGGAGAGCACCCGGTCGGAGGCCTCGCCGAGCACCTGCGCGTCGGACGCCTTCACCACGACCTTGAGGTCCTGGTTGCCGAAGCCGTCACCGGCGGACACCGTCGTCGTGCCGACTCCGTCGAGCTTCTTCAGCCCGGCCTCCAGACGCTTCTGCACGTCACCGTAGGACGCCGAGTCCTTCAGCATGACCTGGTACGACGCCTGGTTGGTGTCGGTGCCGCCGCCGAAGGCCGCCATGAAGCCGGAGGAGCCGATGGTGACCTGGTAGTCCTTGACGCCGTCGGTGGAGGCGAGCAGCTTCTCGACCTTCCTGGCCTGCGCGTCCGTGGCCGCGAGGCTGGTGCCGGGCTTCAGCTCCTGCTTGACCGTGAGGACTTCCTGGTCGCCCTGGTCGAAGAAGTTGGTCTTCAGCAGTCCGCCCATGCCGAACGTGAGGACCAGGACGACCACGGCGATCAGCACGCTGGTGAGGCGGCGGCGGGTGGCGAAGCGCAGGACGGGGACGTAGAGGCGCTGGAGGCGGCTCTTCGCCTCCTTCTCCTCGGCCCGGCGGCGGGCCTCCTCGGCGTCCTCGGGGGTGCCCTTGGGGGCGCGCAGGAACCAGTACGACAGGACGGGCACGACCGTCAGCGAGACGAGGAGGGAGGCCAGCAGGGCCGCCGTCACCGTGATGCTGAACGAGCCGAACAGGGCGCCCACCATGCCGCCGACCAGGCCGATCGGCAGGAAGACGGCGACCGTGGTGAGGGTGGAGGAGGTGACCGCTCCGGCCACCTCGCGGACCGCGCCCAGGATCGCTTCCCTGCGCTCCTCGCCGTAGCCGAGGTGCCGCTTGATGTTCTCCAGGACCACGATCGAGTCGTCGACGACCCGGCCGATGGCGATGGTCAGCGCGCCCAGGGTGAGCATGTTGAGCGACAGGTCGCGGGTCCACAGCACGATCAGGGCGAGGACGACCGACAGCGGGATGGACACCGCCGTGACCAGCGTGGAGCGGATCGAGGCCAGGAAGACCAGGATCACCAGGACCGCGAAGAGCAGACCGAGCGCGCCCTCCGTGGTCAGGCCCTTGATGGACTTGGACACGGCCGGGCCCTGGTCGCTGACGACCGTGAGCTCGGCGCCGGAGCCGAGGTCCTTCCGCAGGCCGGGCAGCTTGTCCTCGACCGCGTTCGAGATGGAGACCGCGCTGCCGTCGTGGTCCATGGTCACGTTGACGGCGAGGCTGGGCCGGCCGTCGGTGCGGGTGATGGAGTCGGCCGGGGCCGGCTGCTGCTTCACGGTGGCCACGTCACCGAGGCGCACCGGCTTGCGAACGCCCTCGCCGGTGACCATCAGGTCCTTGATCTGCTGCAGCGAGGTGAAGCCGCCGCCGACCTGGACGGTGCGGTTTGCGCCGTCCTCGTCGAAGGAGCCGGCCGGGACGGTCGCGCCGCCCGCCTGCAGGGCCTGGCCGAGCGCGGCGGAGGTGAGGCCCGCCCGCGCGAGCCTGGCGTCGTTCGGGGTGACGGCGACCTGGAGGTCGCGGACGCCGGTGACCTGGACACGGCCGACGCCGTCGATGTCCTTCAGAGCCGGTACGACCGTCTTGTCGAGCTGGTCGGCGAGGGCCTGCTGGTCCTTGGGTGAGGTGGCGGCGAGCACCACGGTCGGCATGTCGTCCGTGGAGCCGGCGACGACCTGCGGGTCGACGTCGTCCGGCAGCTGGGCACGGGCCCGGTTGACGGCCTGCTGGACGTCGGAGACGAGCCGCTTGGTGTCGTTGCCGTAGTCGAAGGACGCCATGATCACGGCGTTGCCCTCACTGGCGGTGGAGGTGACACCGGTGATGCCGTCGACGCCCTGGAGGTTGTCCTCGATGGGCTCGACGACCTGCTTCTCGACGACGTCCGGTGCGGCGCCCTGGTACGGCGCGATGACCGACACCATGGGAAGTTCGATGGTGGGCAGCAGTTGCTGCTTGATCTGGGGTATCGCGATCAGCCCGAAGACGAGCGCGATGAGCGACATCAGGCCGATCAGGGCCCGTTGAGCGAGGCTGAATCTCGACAGCCAGGACATGGGTCAGGGTCTCTCTTCTGTGAGCGGCAGAACCTGCTGCGGGGCGTGCATGTGTGAGCGCCCACCCCAACACCCTGAGCCATGCCGGAGGGCGAATCCGTAGGCCCCAGGTCCCGTTCCTTATCCGGGTCCTACTCCGCGCGCAGTACGCGCGGGTGGAGATCAGTCCATCCTCGGACGTACCAGTCCCGACTCGTACGCGATGACGACGAGCTGGGCCCTGTCCCGGGCGCCCAGCTTGGCCATGGCCCGGTTGACGTGCGTCTTCACCGTCAGCGGGCTGACTTCCAGGCGTTCGGCGATCTCGTCGTTGGAGTGGCCGCCGGCGACCTGGACGAGCACCTCCCGCTCCCGGCCGGTGAGCGCGTCGAGGCGCTCCGAGCGGGCGGGGTCTCGGCCCTCGTCGCCGTCGCCCTGGGCGAGGAAGCGGGCGATCAGGCCCTTGGTCGCGGCCGGGGACAGCAGCGCCTCGCCGCCCGCGGCGACCCGGATGGCGTTCAGCAGCTCCTCGGGCTCGCTGCCCTTGCCGAGGAAGCCGGAGGCCCCGGCGCGCAGGGACTGCACCACGTAGTCGTCGACCTCGAAGGTGGTCAGGATGACCACGCGGACGCGGGCGAGCGACGGGTCGGCGCTGATCAGACGGGTGGCGGCGAGGCCGTCGGTGCCGGGCATCCGGATGTCCATGAGGACGACGTCGGGGCCGTGCTCCTTGGCCAGCCGGACCGCCTCGGCGCCGTCGGAGGCCTCCCCGACAACCTCCATGTCGGGCTCGGAGTCGACCAGCACCCGGAACGCGCTGCGCAGCAGTGCCTGGTCGTCGGCGAGCAGGACACGGATCGTCATGCGGGCCCTCCCGGTGCCGTCGTACGGGTCTGGACCGGCAGGATCGCATGGACGCGGAAGCCGCCGCCGTAGCGGGGTCCGGTGGTGAGGGTGCCACGCAGGGCGGTGACCCGCTCGCGCATGCCGAGCAGCCCGTGCCCGCCGCCGGCCCCGGGTTCGGCGGCCTCGCCCGAGCCGTCGTCCAGGACGGTGACCTCGATGTTCGGTCCGACGCGTACGACGCTGACCTCGGCCTTGGCGTCGGTGCCCGCGTGCTTCTGCACGTTGGTCAGGGCCTCCTGGACGATCCGGTAGGCGGCCAGGTCGACGGCGGCCGGGAGCTCGGTGCCGTGGTCGGTGCGGGCCACCTCGACGGGGAGCCCGGCGCTGCGGAAGGTGCCGGCGAGGTCCTCCAGACGGCTGAGGCCGGGTGCGGGCTCGGTGGGGGCCTCGGGATCGCCGGACTGACGGAGCAGGCCGACGGTGGCGCGCAGTTCGCCCAGCGCGGAGCGGCTGGCCTCGCGGACGTGGGCGAGGGCCTCCTTGGCCTGGTCGGGCCGTCTGTCCATGACGTGGGCGGCGACTCCGGCCTGCACGTTGACCAGCGCGATGTGGTGGGCGACGACGTCGTGCAGATCGCGGGCGATGCGCAGCCGCTCCTCGGCGACCCGGCGGCGGGCCTCCTCCTCGCGGGTGCGCTCGGCCCGCTCGGCGCGCTCCCGCATGGCCTGGACGACCGCGCGGCGGCTGCGCACGGCGTCCCCGGCGGTGGCGCCGATGCCGGTCCAGGCGAGCACGCCCAGGTTCTCCTGCGCGTACCAGGGCAGGGGGCCGCCGAGCATGGCGGCGGCGGTCAGCACGGTCATGGTGAGCAGGCCCACGCGCCAGGTGGTGGTGCGGTCGGTGGCCGAGGCGACGGTGTAGAGGGCGACCACGGCTGACATGGCGACCGGTGCGCGCGGGTCGCCAGTGACGCACTCGATCAGGGCGAGGGTGCCGGTGAGGGCGAGGACCGTCTTGGGTGCGCGGCGGCGGAAGACGAGAGCGGCGGCGCCGAGGGTCATCAGGAGCAGGCTGAGCGGGTCCGGGCTGCGGACGCCCCAGCTGACGCCGTTCTCCCCGCGGGGGTCCACGAAGGAGCCGGCGACCATGCACATCAGCACGCCCGCCGCGATGGCCGCGTCCAGCGCGAGGGGGTGCGCCTTCAGGCCGCACCGGGCGCGTTCGAGAGTGCTCACCCGGTGAGGGTACGGGGCCCGGCGGGGTGCCGGAACAGAGCGAGGCACAACTCACCGGCGTCAGCCGTCGAGCGCTGTTCGCGCGGCATACGGCGGCCGGACGCCCTGCGTCGGCCGGGTGCCGCCGACCTCTACGGCGACGCCACCGCGGCGAAGGACCTCAGCCACCCGGAGTGGCAGAAGTCCCGCACCACCTGGTTCACCCTGGGCCGACCCGGGCCGGACTCAGCCCGGGATCAGTCCGTCGTCGCTCAGCAGCTCCCGGACCTCCGCGAGCGTCGCGTCCGGGGACGGGAGGATCAGCTCCGAGGGTTCCAGGGAATCGTCCGGCAGTGGGGTGCCGAGCCGGCGGACGGCGTCCAGGAGAGCGGTGAGCGTGCGGCGGAAGCCCGCGTCGTCGCCGCTCTCCACCTCGGCCAGCAGGTCGTCGTCCAGCTTGTTCAGCTCGGTGAAGTGGGCGTCGTCCAGCTTCACCTGGCCCTCCCCCATGATCCGTACGATCACGTCGGCCTCCTCGGCTCGGGGTCCCGGCGCCCGGCTACTGCTTGTCGAAGCGCGGGGTGTCCTGCGACTGCTGCTGGGACTGCCCCTGGCCGTTGCCGCCCTCGATCGCCTGCTGCGGCGAGCCTCCGGCCAGCTCCGCCTTCATGCGCTGCAGTTCCAGCTCTACATCCGTACCACCGGAGATCCGGTCCAGCTCGGCCTGGAGGTCGTCCTTGGCCATGCCGGTGGGGTCGTCCAGGGCGCCGGAGGCGAGCAGCTCGTCGATGGCGCCGGCCCGGGCCTGGAGCTGGGCGGTCTTGTCCTCGGCGCGCTGGATGGCCAGGCCGACGTCGCCCATCTCCTCGGAGATGCCGGTGAAGGCCTCACCGATGCGGGTCTGGGCCTGGGCGGCGGTGTAGGTGGCCTTGATGGTCTCCTTCTTCGTACGGAAGGCGTCCACCTTGGCCTGCAGGCGCTGGGCCGCCAGGGTGAGCTTCTCCTCCTCGCCCTGGAGGGTCGCGTGCTGCGTCTCGAGGTCCGTGACCTGCTGCTGGAGGGCGGCACGGCGGGACAGCGCCTCCCGGGCCAGGTCCTCACGGCCGAGCGCGAGCGCCTTGCGGCCCTGGTCCTCCAGCTTGGAGGACTGCTGCTGCAACTGGTTGAGCTGGAGTTCCAGGCGCTTGCGGGAGGTCGCCACGTCGGCTACACCGCGGCGCACCTTCTGCAGCAGCTCCAGCTGCTTCTGATACGAGTAATCGAGGGTCTCGCGCGGGTCCTCGGCCCGGTCAAGGGCCTTGTTCGCCTTCGCGCGGAAGATCATCCCCATACGCTTCATGACACCGCTCATGGGCTTCGCGCGCCCCCTTCTGACGGACTCCAGCTCACAGATCCTGCGACAGAACCCACAGTACGGGCCCTGACTCCATTACCGCACTGTTCGGGGAGTGATGAGCTCATCCCCAAGAACGACTGCGGACGGTACCGCTCCGGCGTGAGGAGTAGGTGGACCTCGGGGTGGGCTCCTCGGGACCCTTCGGTGACGGCCGGATGAAGCGTCTGCAACGTCCCCTCTGTCCCCCTACAGACGCCCGGTGTTGCCGGATCGTTCCCGGGTGGACTGGGGTCCATGCCCGGGGAGCCCGTACCCTTGGGTTTTGTGTTCCGTAGCCGTGCCAAGGAAGAGAAGGCCCCCGCCGACAAGGCGCAGGTGACCGACTCCAAGCAGACCCGTGACCCGCAGGCCCCGAAGGGCAGGCCCACGCCCAAGCGCAGTGAGGCCCAGTCCCAGCGCCGCAGCGTCGCCAACACGCCGATGACGCGCAAGGACGCCTCCAAGCGTCAGCGCGACGAGCGCCGGCAGGCGCTCGAGCGGCAGCGCCAGGCGCTCGCCGGCGGCGACGAGCGTTACCTGCCCGCCCGGGACAAGGGTCCGGTGCGCAGGTTCGCGCGCGACTGGGTCGACTCACGGTTCAACGTGGCGGAGTTCTTCCTGCCGCTGGCCGTGGTCATCCTGGTGCTCAGCGTGGTGCGGGTGCCGGCGATCCAGAACGTCGCGCTGATGCTGTGGCTGATCGTGATCGTGCTGATCGTGCTGGACGCGGCCGTCAGCGGCTTCCGGCTGAAGAAGCGGCTGGCCGAGCGCTTCCCCGACCAGAACCGCCGTGGCGCCGTCGCCTACGCCCTGATGCGCTCCCTCCAGATGCGCCGGCTCCGGCTGCCGAAGCCGCAGGTCAAGCGCGGAGAGCGGCCCTGAGCGCAGAGGCATTCACCGGGGGCGCGGCAGACGCCTGGCTGAACAAGCTGGGCGGGCTGCGTGATGTCGTACGACAGGAGCTGGTGGCCCGGCAGCTCGACGAGCAGATAGCCGGGCGGTTCCCGGTCGGGCAGCGCCTTCGCGTGCTCGACGTGGGAATGGGCCAGGGCACGCAGGCGCTGCGGCTGGCCCGGCTCGGCCACCAGGTGACCGGTGTCGAGCAGGACGCGACGATGATCGCGGCCGCGCGCGAGGTGCTCGCCGGTGAGCCGGACGGCATCCGCGAGCGGGTGCGGCTGGTGCAGGGTGACGGCCGGGACACCGGCGTGCACTTCCTGCCCGGCAGTTTCGACGTGGTGCTGTGCCACGGGGTCCTGATGTACGTCGAGGAGCCCGACCCGCTGGTGGCGGGTCTGGCCCGGATGCTCGCGCCGGGCGGACTGCTGTCCCTGCTGGTGCGCAACGGCGACGCGCTCGCCGTGCGGCCGGGCCTGTCCGGTGACTGGGCGGGCGCGCTGGCCGCCTTCGACACCACCACCTACCGCAACCGCCTCGGCCTGGACGTACGGGCGGACCGTCTCTCGGCGCTCACCGCCACGCTCGCCGGCATCGGCGCTCCGCTGCACGCCTGGTACGGCGTACGGGTCTTCACCGACACGGCGGCGGACGACGCGCGGATACCGGACGACCTGGAGACGCTGCTGGCCGCCGAGGAGCGGGCCGGGCGGACGGATCCGTACCGGGGGGTCGCGGCGCTGCTGCATCTGTGCGGGGTGCGGGGCTGAGCCGGGCGCCGCGGAGTCCGGGGAGTACGGCCTGAGTCCGTTCGGACGTACACGGCAAGCTGGCACATTCACCCCGAAGGGACACTCGGGGCATGGACGCTTCCCGTACCCGTGCCCTCCGGAGGGGCACCGTCGTCCCCCTGCTCGTCGCCGCCGCGCTCGTGGCGGCCGGCTGTACGGCCCCGGGCTCGTCGGCGAAGCAGGACGGCACGACCGCCCGGGCGGCCCTCCCCCTGTCCGCGAACGACCTGCAGAACCAGTATCTGAAGGTCATCAAGCGGGTGCTGCCGTCGGTCGTGCAGATCCAGGCGAGCCAGGACCTGGGCTCCGGGGTGGTGTACGACAACCAGGGGCACATCGTCACCAACGCGCACGTGGTCGGCACCGAGAAGACCTTCGAGGTGACCACGGCCAGCAGCGAGGAGCCGCTCACCGCGAGCCTGGTGTACTCCTACCCGGACCAGGACCTCGCGGTGATCAAGCTCGACAGGGTGCCGGCCGGGCTGCGGGCGGCGGCGTTCGGGAACTCCGAGAAGGTGCAGGTCGGTCACATCGTGCTGGCGATGGGCTCGCCGCTCGGGCTGTCGTCCAGCGTGACCCAGGGCATCGTCTCGGCGACCGGACGGACCGTCAGCGAGGGCAGCGCGGGCGGGGGTACGGGCGCGACCATCGCGAACATGGTGCAGACGTCGGCCGACATCAACCCCGGCAACAGCGGGGGCGCCCTGGTCAACCTGGACGGGCAGATCATCGGCATCCCGACGCTGGCCGCCACCGACCCGGACCTCAGTGGCGGCGCGGCGCCCGGCATCGGGTTCGCCATCCCGGCGTCGATGGTGCGGACGGTCGCCGACCAGATCATCAGGAGCGGCAAGGTCGTCGACTCGGGGCGGGCCGCGCTCGGCGTCTCCGCGCGAACGGTCCTGGACGACAGCTACCGGCCGGCCGGGGCGGCGGTGGTCACCGTCAGCAGCGGCGGCGCGGCCGGCCGGGCGGGGCTGCGGGCCGGTGATGTGATCACCAGGCTGGGCAGCGCCCCGGTCACCACCACCACGGAGCTGTCCGAGGCGCTGGCCGCTCTGCGGCCGGGACAGCGGACGACGGTGACCTACCAGCGTGACGGCGTCGAGAAGACGGTCGAGGTGACGCTGGGCGAGGTGTGAGGAGGGCGGCCACTGGCGAGGGCGGCCACTCCTCACCCCCCGATCGGATTACGCCTCGTCGGCGTGCAGGCTCATCGGGCCGTAGATCTCGGTGGTCTCCTCGAACAGCCGCACCTGGTCCGCGCCGCCCTCCTCGAGGGCCTTCCAGTGCTCGCCGATCCAGGACTCGGCGTCCCCCTGCGTGGTGAACTCCTCCGGCTGCACCGCGGGCTGGACCTCCGTCCCGTCGGCCTTCTCGAACCGCCACGTCCATGCCGTCATGTGGGCCTCCCTCTGATCCAACTCTGCCCCGGAAGCGTATTCGCTCCGCCGGGTCGGCCGTTAGATGCTGTGGATCATCTCCCTTCGGGGCCACCAGGGCGCGGCACCTGCTGGGACGGGTGAAAATCGATCTCGTGGAAGTGACTCTGCTCGGTACCGGTGCCCCCGCGGGACTCCCCCGCCCCGACTGTCCCTGTGCCGTCTGCGCGACGGCGCTCGGGCCGGACACGCGGGCGGCCACCGCGCTGCTCGTGGACGGGACGCTGCTCCTCGACCTGACGCCGGGGGCGGCGTTCGCGGCCGCGCGGTCGGGGCATTCGCTGGGCGGGGTGCGGCAGGTGCTGCTGTCCCATCCGCACGACGGTCCGGCGGTGGAGGTGCCGGCCGGGCTGCCGCAGCCCGGGCGGGTGCCGGACGGGCGGGAGTTGGCGCTGCTGACGGGGCATCGGGTGCGGGCCGTGGCGATGGACGCGGGCGGCACCGGGTACGCGGTGACCGGGCCGGACGGACAGCGGCTGCTGTACCTGCCGCCCGGCGGGGCGCCGGCCGGGCTGGAGGGGGCGCCGGCGGAGACGTACCAGATCGTCCTCGCCGATGTCGTGGGACGCCCGGACGCGCTGGCCCGGCTGCGGGCGGTCGGTTCGGTGGGGCCGACCACGGACGTCGTCGCCGTCCATCTCGACCACGACGTGCCGCAGGGCCCGGAGTTGCGGCGGCGGCTCGCGGCGGCCGGGGCGCGGGCGGTGCCGGACGGTACGACGCTGCTGGCCGGCGTGTACGAGGACGTCCCGGACGTGCCGCGCCGGACGCTGGTGCTGGGCGGGGCGCGCTCGGGCAAGTCCGTGGAGGCCGAGCGGCGGCTGGAGTCCTTCCCGGAGGTGCTGTACGTGGCGACGGGCGGGACGCGGGGCGGGGACACCGAGTGGGCGGACCGGGTGGCCGTGCACCGGGAGCGGCGGCCGGGGTCGTGGCGTACGACGGAGACGACCGATCTGGTGCCGCTGCTGACCGTGGACGGGCCGCCGGTGCTGATCGACTGTCTGTCGCTGTGGCTGACGGATGCCATGGACGCCGTGGGGGCGTGGGACGACGCGGAGTGGGCCGGGGGCGGGGAGAAGGCGCTGCGCGAGCGGGTGCGGGAGCTGACGGAGGCGGTGCGGGCCACTCGGCGGACCGTGGTGGCGGTGTCCAACGAGGTGGGGTCGGGGATCGTGCCGGCCACCGCGTCCGGGCGGCGGTACCGGGATGAACTCGGGCGGCTGAACTCGGCGTTCGCGACGGAGTGCGAGCAGGTGCTGCTGGTCGTCGCCGGGCAGGCCGTGGTGCTGCGGGGTTGAGGGCGCGGCACGGCTGCCCGCGGCTAGGCGGGCCGGCCGTCCTTACGGGCCACCAGGCGGTACGCGTTGGAGAGCCCCAGGTGGGGGGCCAGGGGGGCCAGGACGTGGTCCAGGATCGCGGCCACGTCGAGCACCGGGGCGGCCATGGCTCTGAGGAGCGGGTGCAGATGGGTGAGGGTCAGGGAGAGGGCCGCCGAGAGGTCGTAGGGGACGTGGGGTGCCCTGCGGTCGGTGACGAGGATCGTGCAGCCCTGGGACTCCAGTTCGGCCCGGAGGTTGGGCAGGGGCGGCAGGTGGAGGTGGCGGGGCTGGCCGTAGGGGAGCCACCGCTTGCCGAGGAGGGCGGCGAACGCGCTCTGTGGGTCGGGGACTTCGACGACGAGGTGGCCGCCGGGACGCAGCACGGCGAGCGCGGCGCGTAGTTCGGCGCGTGGGTCGGGGGCGTGCTCCAGGTGGTGGAACATGCTGACCACGTCGTAGCGGGAGCGCAGGCGCGCCGCCAGCCCCGGGGTGGTGAGACAGCCGCGGTGGGCCTCCTCCACCCGGCCCTCCATCAGGGCCTGTTCCACACGGGCCGTCGGGTCCAGGCCGTCGAAGCTGGTGTAGGGGAAGAACTCCTTCGCCGCCTCGGGGAAGCGGGCGTGCCCGGTGCCCACGTCCAGCCAGCTCTCCGGTTCGCGCAGCGCCGACAGCGCGAAGGCGGCGGCGCGGTGCCTGCGGCGGACCGCGCGGTCGGAGAGGACGCGCTCGGCGAACTCCGCCAGCTGCCTCTCGTAGAAGTCCCGGTGGTAGAAGGCGAATCCCTCCGCCGTGAGCCGGGGGTTCTGGAAGACGTGCGCGCAGTCGCCGCACTCGTCGAGGACGAACGTGCCCGGCCGGTGCCGCAGCGGGTCGGGGGCGCGCAGCCGGGTCCGCAGCCGAGGGGAACCGCACCAGGGGCAGTCCTCGCGGCGCGGCTCCTGGAAGGGGTCGCGTGGCTCGATGACCTGGGGGGTGAGGGGCGAGGTCTGCATGGGCGGCTCCATGGGCGACATTCCGCTGCAAACCGGAACGTATGGGATACCCCTCCCGGGTGCAAAGACGTCGTGACCATGAGGTGGCGGTGTGGCGCGGAGGTGTTCGTTGACGGGCGGTACTGTTCGGCGAATGAGCAGCCTTAATCTGGACGACTTCACCGATCTGATCGAGCGCCCGGACGGGGGCGTGCGCCGTGACGCCGAGGCCCGCCGGGAGCGCCAGATCGTGCCGCCCGGCTCGCTCGGGCGCCTGGACGAGCTGGGCGAGTGGCTGGCCGCCGCACAGGGTGCCGTACCGGTACGGCCGGTCGAACGGCCGCGGGTGATTCTCTTCGCGGGCGACCACGGCATCGCCGAACTCGGTGTCTCCGCACGGCCCGCGGGCAGCGCCGACGAGCTGGTGCGGGCGGTGCTGGAGGGCGCCGCCCCGGTGTCGGTGCTCGCGCGCCGGCTCGATGTGCCCGTGCGGGTCGTGGACATGGCTCTGGACTGCCCGCCGGAGGCCTTCCCCCAGGAGGTCGTGCGGCACCGGGTGCGGCGCGGCAGCGGTCGTATCGACATCGAGGACGCGCTGACGGCCGACGAGGCCGAGGCGGCCTTCCGGGCGGGCGTGGCGGTCGCCGACGAGGAGGCCGACTCGGGCACGGACCTGGTGGTGCTCGGCGATGTGAGCGTCGGCGGGACCACGGCGGCCGCGGTGCTGATCGCCGCGCTGTGCGGGACCGACGCCTCCGTGGTGACCGGCCGGGGCGGGCGCGCCGTCGACGACCTGGCGTGGATGCGCAAGTGTGCGGCGATCCGGGACGCGCTGCGGCGGGCGCGGCCGGTGCTCGGGGACCAGTTGCAGCTGCTCGCGACCGTGGGCGGGGCCGATCTGGCCGCGACGACAGGGTTCCTGTTGCAGTGCGCGGTGCGGAAGTTGCCGGTGATCCTGGACGGCGTGGTGGCCGCCGCGTGTGCGCTGGTCGCCCAGCGGGTCGCGTTCCGCGCGCCGGACTGGTGGCTGGCCGGGCACGACAGCGGGGAGCCGGGCCAGGCGAAGGCACTGGACCGGATGGCGCTGGAGCCGCTGCTCGAGCAGGGCGTGAAGGTCGGCGAGGGCGTGGGCGCGCTGCTGTCGCTCCCACTGGTCCAGGCCGCGGCGGCGCTGGCCGCGGAGCTTCCCGAGCGGGAGGCGGCGGAGGAGAAGGAGTAGCCGCAGCCGGAAAAGAATGGTTCGCCGGGGCGGCCCCCATATGATCCTCCTCCATGGGAGATGCCCGAATTGCCGTGGAGCAGCATGCCGAGCCGGAGCGGCGGTCCAGCGGGGTCTCCCGTCGGGGCGCCGCCTTCGCCGTCTGGTATCTGCGGGCCGTCGCCTTCATCAACTTCCTGAGCGCGGTCTGGGTCTCACTGGGCCAGGACGTGCGCCGGCACAACCAGGAGAACTACTTCACGCCGTACCTGCTGACGGCCGGCTTCGCCTCGGGTGTGTTCACCGCGTTCCTGGCGATCACCATGCGCCGGCGCAAGCGGGCCGCGTGGATCCTGAACCTGGTGCTGAGCGGCTCGTTCCTGGCCCTGTTCGCCTTCGCCATGGCGTTCCCGGAGATCCGGCGGCACGCACAGAACTGGGTCTCCCTGGTGCTGACGGCCGCCTTCGTCGGCGCGCTGCTGATCGGGCGCCGCGAGTTCTACGCGAAGGGTGACCGGTCCAACCCACGGCTCGCCGCGACCGTCGCCGTCGGCGGCGGGCTCGTCGCCTCGCTGTTCGCCGGGCTGCTCATCACCGTCACCAACACGGCGCCGGACGCAGCCCGTTCGACGTTCCTGGAGCGCTGGCACTACGGCACCCTGCGGCTGGTGTCGGTGGCCGCCGAGGAATCCCGCTTCCCCGGCATCGATCCGCCCAACTGGGCCAACGTGGCGGTCAACGTGCTCAGCACGCTGCTCGTCCTCGCCGTGTTCTACGCCGCCTTCCGTTCCCGGCGTGCCGTCGACCCGCTCACCGCGGACGACGAGAAGCGGCTGCGGGTGCTGCTGGAACGGCACGGCGAGCGGGACTCGCTCGGCTACTTCGCGCTGCGCCGGGAGAAGAGCGTGGTGTGGTCGCCGACCGGGAAGGCGGCCGTCGCCTACCGCGTCGTCGGCGGGGTGAGCCTGGCCTCCGGGGATCCGCTGGGCGATCCGGAGGCGTGGCCCGGGGCGATCGCGCCCTGGCTGGTGGAGGCGCGGGCGCACGGGTGGATCCCGGCGGTGATGGGGGCGAGCGAGGAAGCGGGGACGGTCTACGCCCGGCACGGCCTGGACGCGCTGGAACTCGGTGACGAGGCGCTCGTGGAGGTGGCCGAGTTCACCCTGGAGGGACGGGCGATGCGCACCGTGCGGCAGGCGTACAACCGGGTGAAGCGGGCCGGGTACCGGGTGCGCATCCGGCGGCACGCGGACATCCGGGCGGACGAGATGGCGTATCTCCTCGAGCGTGCCGACGACTGGCGGGACGGGGCGACCGAACGCGGGTTCAGCATGGCGCTCGGGCGGCTCGGGGACCCCGAGGACGGCCGGTGCGTGATGCTGGAGTGCACGGACGCCGGGGGGAAACTGCGCGCGCTGCTCTCCTTCGTCCCCTGGGGGCCGCACGGGCTGTCCCTGGACCTGATGCGACGGGACCGGGACTGCGACAACGGGCTGATGGAGTTCATGGTCATCGAACTCCTGCGCCGGGCCCACGAGATCGAGATCACCCAGGTCTCACTCAACTTCGCCATGTTCCGATCAGTCTTCGAACGTGGGGCGCGCCTCGGTGCCGGACCGGTGCTGAGGCTGTGGCGGTCGCTGCTCAGCTTCTTCTCCCGCTGGTGGCAGATCGAGTCGCTGTACCGCGCCAACGCCAAGTACCGGCCCATCTGGGAGCCGCGGTTCCTGCTCTTCGAGAAGAGCGCGGACCTGCCGCGCATCGGCCTCGCGTCGGCGCGCGCGGAGGGCTTCCTGGAGGCGCCGGGGCTGCCGAAGTGGCTGCACCGCAGGCACCTGGACACGCACCGTTGAGGAACGTCTGATGAGGAACGTCTGATGAGGACGCTCGCCGGCTGGGCCCGTGCCGAGTGGGGGCTGCTGTACGTCACCGTGCGCGAGCCCCTGCTCAAACACCGCTGGCGGGTGATCCCCATGACGCTGACTGTGGTGTGCCTGACCGCGCTGCTGCAGTTCGTGCAGAACCGGCCGTGGGGCTACCAGATCGTGCAGGACACGGGTGCCGTACGGGCGGAGGACCCGCTGGGGCTTGCGCTGCTGCGCACTCCCCTGTCGCTGTTCGTCCCGGCGCTGGACCTGCCCGTGTGGGGGGCGCTCGCGCAGGTCCTGTTCGTGTTCGGCATCGCCGAAGTGTGCCTGGGCTGGTGGCGGACGCTGGCCATCGCGTACGTGGCCACGCTCGCCGGGACGCTGTTCGCGCGCCTGGGCATCGCGCTCGGCGCACATGCCCCGTTCGGTCTGCCCTGGACGGACGCGCAGGTCGTGGACACCGGCCCGTCGGCGGCCGTGGTGGGGCTCGCCGTCTATGTGAGCTGGCGGTACGGCGCCTATGTGACGGCGGGCGCGGTGACCATGTCGATGGTGGTCGAGGTGTTGCTCAAGGAGAACCTGGCGGGCAAGGAACATCTGGCCGCGCTGATGGGTGTGGGGACGCTGTGCCTGCTGGCGGCGGTGCGGCACCGGTACCAGTGGCCGCCGTGGCGCCGTCAGTGGCGGTCGGGCAGGCGGACCGGGCGCGGGTCGGGCTTGCCGCCGATCCAGTCCTGAAGGGCGCGGCGGGGCCCGGCCCAGCGGCGGTCGTGGTGGTAGGCGCGCAGGGTCGCCCTGGCGCGAGCGCGGGGGCGGCGGCCGTAGAAGCGGCGGGCCCAGGGCGAGTCGGGGCGGGCCAGCCGGACGGCACCGACCAGTGCGACCAGCGGCACGATCACGCCGAAGATCGCGACCCGGGCCTTGCCCTTGCTCAGGGCGACCAGGGACAGGAGGAAGTTCCCCGCGATGTTGGCGATGACCGTGCCCCGGTCCTGGAGTTCCTCCGGGGACAGGTCGTTGACGCCGAACGGCGCGAACCCGGCGAGCAGCAGGCCGACGAGGGCCGCGGTGAGCACGACGACCTCGACGCTCTGGCGGCCCTCCTCGGTCCAGTAGACGTCGTCGAGGTGCAGGATCAGCGCGAACTCGTCCAGGACGAGCCCCGTCCCCATGCCGAAGACGACGGCGGAGACTGCCGCGGCCGCGCCGTGCCGGTCGCTGGCGATGGCGCCGAAGCCGCCGACGACGGTGAGGACGACCCCGGGGACCACGTGGTGGATGTGCAGCCCGCCCGCCTTGACGTTGCCGAAGGGTCCCTTGCCGGCCCGGATCAGCCGGACGATCACACGCGTGACGAGGAAGGTGACGACGAAGGCCGTCAGAGCCAGCAGCAGCGGAAGCTTCCCCGGCTCCACGATGTTCCGCTCCCACCAGTGCCCCATGTGCGCACTTTAGTCCCGGCCGGGGTGGGGAGCCCGGCGACGGCCCGGTAACCTGCGCCGGTGCTCAAGTCCTCCCCTCTCGACGGCCTCCGCTTCGCCTTCGGCACGCTCTGCGTGCTGCCCGTCCGGGTGCACCGGTGGGACAGGGAGGCCGCCCGGGGGGGCATGCTGAACGCCCCGGTCGTCGGACTGGTCGTCGGCTGCTGCGCGGCGGGGCTCGGACTGCTGCTGCTCCTGTTGGGTGCCGGCCCGTTGCTCGCCGCCGTCGCCTCCGTCGCCGTACCGGCCGCGCTGACCCGTGGGCTGCATCTGGACGGGCTCGCCGACACGGCGGACGGGCTCGGCAGCGGGAAGCCCGCGGAGGACGCGCTGCGGATCATGAAGCAGTCGGACATCGGGCCGTTCGGGGTACTGACCCTCGTCCTGGTGCTGCTGGCCCAGGTCGCCGCGCTGGCGCAGCTCTACGCCGGCTCCTGGGTGCGGGGCGCCGCCGCGGCGGTGACCGCGGCGGTCGCGGCCAGGCTCGCGCTCACCCTGGCCGCGCGCACCGGGGTGCCCGCGGCCCGTCCGGAGGGTCTCGGGGCGGCGGTCGCCGGCGTGGTGCCGGTGCCGGGCGCGCTGGCCGTCACGGTGTCCTTCACGGTCGTCTCGGCCGCCTGGGGTACGGCCCAGGGCACGTACGGCGCCCTCCGCGCGGCGGCCGCGGTCCTGCTGTCCCTGGCCACCTCCGAACTCCTGCTGCGCCGTTGCGTCCGCCGCTTCGGCGGGGTCACCGGGGACGTCTTCGGCGCCCTCGCGGAGACGGCGGCGACGGCCGCGCTCGTGGTGCTGTCCCTGGGCCGCTAGGGGGTTCTGCCGTCCAGGCCGTGGGGCAGCGTGCCCCAGGGGTGAGCGCCCGTGCCGGGGACCGCGCAGTGCACGGCGGCGCCCCGCTCCCGGGCGGCCCCGGCCATGTCCGCGTCCGCCGGGGCGCCGTGGACCAGATGGCAGACCCGCACCCCGGCCGGGTAGTGCCGGGGCTGCGGGGGCGTGCGCAGATAGGTCGCCCAGGAGCCCTCGAAGGTGACCAGGAGGTCGGCGAGTGCCGCGTACACCGGGTGCGGCGGGGTGCCGTGGTTCAGCGCAAGCGTGACACAGCCGAGGGTCCGGGCGGCCGTGGTGAGCCGCTCGTAGTGCCCTGACTCACCCGTCCCGGACGGCACTTGGTCGAGGAACGCTCCCTGGGTGCCGTACCACTCGCGGTGCCGGCGCAGATCCCGTACGACGTCCTCGTACGGCCGCCTGCCGTAGCCGGTGTCGGTGTAGCCGAGCAGGGTCACCCCCGCTGCCCGCAGCCGGGCGGCGGTCTCGGCGAAGGCCGCGTCGGGGTGGTCTCCGGGGCCGCTGGCCGGGTTGATGACCACACCGTACAGACGGGGCGCGGCCGCGAGGATCGCCGCCCAGGCTGCGGGGCGGACGGCAGGGTGTTCGTAGTACGGGACGAGGAGAGTGCTCATCGGTGGGCGGTCGCCCTTCCGAGCAGGCCCCGGACGAGGGCGACTTGGGCGGTGGCGGCAGCACCGTACACGGCGAGCGCGACGGCGTCCGGGTCGCCCGTGCCGGTGAGCAGCGCCAGGGTCTGGGCGAGGGCGGCCGCGCCGCAGACCGCCGTCGCGCCGAGGACGGCACCGAAGGACTGGAGCAGCAGCCCGGTCCACAGCACCACACCGAGCGCGAGCAGGGCGGCCACGCGCTCGCCGGACGGGGCGGGCGCGTGGGGCCACAGCGCGGTGGTGGCGAGGGCCAGGCCGAGCAGGGCGGCCAGATAGCCGGTGAGGCAGCGGGCCAGGATGCGGGCCGTACCGCCGCGGAACGCCCTGGCGGTGCCGCTGGCCCGCAGCGCGGCGAGGCTGCCGCTGCGGAAGCGGTACAGGAGGTATTCGGCGGGGCCCATGCTGAGCGTCAGAGCGAGGGCGCTGCGCTGGGCTTCGGCCGGGGTGCCGGTCAGGGCCGCGTATATGACCAGGGCGCCGGTGCAGAGTCCGAATGCCGCGTGGGGCAGGGAGTCGGTGAGTCGGGGGCCCGTTGTCGCTTTTCGGCTGCGGGTCCGTCGTGGTTTGTCGCGCCCACGCGGCGGTAGCGGCACATCGGACGGAGCCCCGCGCCCCTTCAGAGCCGGGGCTGCTTCCAGGAGGCCGAGGACGGCTACTGCGGCGAGTGAGACCAGGAGGAGGATCAGGCCGGCCGGTTCGGGGAGCGGGCGGGCCAAGGACACGAGGGCGCCCGCCGTCATCGGGGTCAGGGCCGCCAGCAGGAGGCGCTCGCGGCCCAGTACCAGCAGGACTCCGGACGCACCCAGGTAGCAGGACTGACCGGCCGCGAAGGCCACGGCCGACAGGTGGCCGGTGCCCGCTGCGGCGAGGGCGGCCAGTGTGCCGAGGAGCATGCCCGCCGGGGTGCCGGTCAGCAGGCAGCGGCGGGCCGCCGGGCGGTCGGCGAGGCTCAGCCAGGAGTAGGCGCGATGGGCGAGCCCCTGGTTCCAGGCCCAGCCGCACAGGGCGCCGGCCAGCAGGGTGCGGGTGCCCGCGGTGAGGCCGGAGCCCTCGTGCGGGCCGGCGAGCAGCGGGGCGCCCAGGACGTAGGCGAGGCCCGGCAGCGCGAAGACGAGCCCGCGCAGCAGACAGCCGAGCAGGTCGGCCCGCCAGGGGTCGGGGAGTTCGCCGTCCGGCTCGGGGTGGCGGCGCGCGGTGCGGCCGTACAGCTCCTCGGCGAGCGCGAAGGAGTTCCGGACGCCGTAGCGCTCGCGTATCTGGTCGTCGGACAGGCCGTCGGACTCCAGCAGGGCGGCTATCTCGTCCGGGTGGACTGCGGCCGAGACGAACTCGTCCAGTCTCCCGGCGAGTTCCTCGATCGGATCGGGCCGGGCCCAGCCGGGCTGCCGGCGCTGGAGCGGAATGTCGGACAGGGTGCGGGTGGGCATCCGCAGGTCCTCGCTCACCAGCCGCTCCCGTCCGTCGCCGCGGTCGTGTACCAGGGGTCGCGCAGTTCCACGGTCCAGTCGGCGACCGTCTCGACGGTGGGCTCGTGGTCCTCCGGGTTCCCGGCTGCGCCCGGACAGGGGGCACCCCCGACGGGGAGCGCGGCGAGTTCCTGGTAGATCGAGCGGAAGTTGTCGACCGAGCGGCGCAGGGTGAACCGGTCGATCACCCGCTGCCGGGCCGACTCGCCGAGTCTCAGGCGCCGTTCGTCGTCGCGGAGGAGGGTGAGGGCGGCGGCCGCCATCTTCTCCGGCTCGCGGGGCGGGACCACGAGTCCGGTGTCGGCGACGGCCTCGCGGACCCCGCCGACGTCCGTCGAGACGGTCGTACGGCCGCAGGACATGGCCTCGATGATGGAGAACGGGAAGCCCTCGGAGATGGACGAGAGCATGACGACGTGGCCGGCCGCGTAGGCGCGCCAGACCTCACTGATGCGGCCCTCGAAGGTGAGGCCGTCGGTGACGCCGAGTTCGGCGGCGAGCTTCTCCAGGCGGGTGCGGTAGTCCTCGCCGCCGGGCGGGACCGGGCCGAACAGCCGGAGCCGGGTTTCCGGGAGTTCGGCGCGGACGAGGGCGTAGGCGCGCAGCAGGGTCTCCAGGTCCTTGATGGGGTCGACGCGGCCGCACCAGGTGAGGGTGGGTACGTCGGGTTCGGGACCGGCGTGCGGGAAGGCGTGCGGGTCGACGCCGTTGTAGACGGTGCGGATCCGGTCGGTGTCGGCGCCGCCGCGCTCCTCCCAGCGGCGGTTGTACTGGTTGCACGGGGTGATCAGGTCGGCCGCGCGATAGCCGTGTGAATTCAGTTCACGGTAGAAGCCGAGCATGAACGCCTTCACGGGCCAGCGTTGACCGTCGCCCCGCTGTCCCAGGTAGCGCTCGCGCAGGTAGATGCCGTGCTCGGTGAGCAGGAACGGCACCCCGTCCAGGCGGTGTGCGGCGAGCGCGGGCAGGGTCGCGAGGCCGCTGCTTACGGCGTGCGCCACCGAGTCGACCGGTATGCGCACCCCGAGCGGGCGCAGGGCGTGTTCCAGCAGGTCGGTGGCGGTCAGTGCGTCGTGCACGGTGGGCCGGGCGGCCGCCGTCGGCAGATGCGGCATCGTCCAG
Source organism: Streptomyces sp. NPDC044064 (assembly GCF_056434245.1). Classification (NCBI taxonomy): domain Bacteria; kingdom Bacillati; phylum Actinomycetota; class Actinomycetes; order Kitasatosporales; family Streptomycetaceae; genus Streptomyces; species Streptomyces sp. NPDC044064. The sequence continues at coordinate 36,444 of NZ_JBWKFN010000047.1, read as the reverse complement.
ATCCACTGCAGTGAACGCAGCGCGGACTCGGTGCGCAGTGCCACCGACAGCCATCCCTCGCGGGCGATGACGGCCAGGTCGTACAACGCCTCCCCGAAGTCGCAGCGTGCCTCGGGGTCGAGGAAGGACATCAGGAGACGGTCGTAGGCGTCGGTGAAGCGGCGCCGGGCCCGGCCGTAGGGGGCGCGGGCCCGGCCGGGGCGTGGGCCCCAGGTGGGCACGGTGGTGTGCCGGTGGACGTTCGGCGGCAGGTCCCAGGTCACGGGTTCGCGGCCGCTGCCGGTGAGCGAGACGAGGTGGAAGGTCACCTCGGGCATGCCCTTCACCAGCTGGTCGCACCAGGTGCTCACGCCTCCGTGGACATGCGGATAGGTGCCTTCGGTGAGCATGGTCACGTGCCGGCCGGTACGGATGGTTCCCCCCTGGGCGCCTTGGAACTGGATGCGGTCCGCTCTGCCCCTACGGCAGTTTCAGGGTGAGGGCCGACTGCAGGGATCCCGGCGTGGCCCAGGCCGAGCGCTCGCCCGCGTACGCCGTGCCGAACGCCGGGGTGGTGAGCAGGAGTTGCTGCCTGGTGCCCTCCGGGGCCGTCACCGGGATCTGGGTGCCGGACGGTGCGGTGACCGTGACCGTCTTGCCGATCCGGTAGGCGGTGACCTTGCCGTTGTCCAGCGCGGTCTGCCACTTGGCGCGGTTCTGCAGCTCGGTGCCGATGGCGCTCTGCCGCAGGTTGACGATCGGGGTGTTGTCGGCGAACAGCGCCTGGTAGTCGGCCAGTACGCGGTCCAGGACCGGGTAGAGGATGCGGTCCTCGGCCAGGTTGGACTGGTGCGCGTAGTGCGGGCGCGGGTCGTTGGCCAGGACGTGCCCGAGGTCGGTGCGGGCCTCGGCCGGCACGATGTGGTCCGGGTAGCCGGTGGCCGTGTCCAGCGGCTGCGGCAGACAGGTCGAGGTCGGGTTGTTCTCGCAGATCCCGCTGCCGCCGTCCGCCTTGGACGTGTAGATCCAGTTGTACTCGTCGGCCATCTCCGCCTTGGTGCCGACGTTGTAGTACACGTTCATCGGGTAGCGCGGCACGGTGAGCGTGCTGCTGCCCACCGCCCGCTGCTCGGACTCGCGGGAGTTGTCCGAGGCGGTCCACTTCACACCGGCCGCGGCCAGGGCGGGGCCGAGGTTGGGGTTGTCCTGGGGCTGCTGGGGCAGGGTCTTCAGGCCCGAGTGCTCACCGGTGACCAGCTCACTGCGGTCGACCGAAAGGCCGTGCTGCAGGGCCCAGTCGTAGTTGTCGGAGATCTCCCCGGAGATGGCGGAGCGGCTCACCCACCGGGTCGAGCCGTCGGCGTTCTTCGCGCAGCTCCACGGCACCGTCGAGGTGTCCTGGACGCAGCCGAGGAACAGGTGGGTGTAGGTGTGGTTCACCCAGCGGTACTTGGCCTTGTCCGCGAGCAGCTGGGCGGTGAGGGCGTCGGTGCCGCCGTTCTCGCTCTTCCACTCCTCGCCGGCGCCCGCGTTGAACACCATGTCCAGCGTGAAGCCGTGGCTCTGCTCCCAGGAGGCCGCGTACCGGGCGTCGTCGGCGGTCATCCGGATCGGCGTGGTGGTGTCGGTGCCGCCGCTGCCGCAGTCGATGTCGCCGGGCGTGCAGTTGCGCCCGGTGTCCCAGCGGGCGTCCGGCGCGAAGACGTCGTCGACGTGGACGGCGAAGTAGTTGCGGGCCTGGCCGAGGTGCACGCCCTGGGTCAGCCATTCCACGATGCCCCGCGCCAGCACCCGGAACTGCTGCTGGTACTGGTTGTAGGCGAACGTCACCACCAGCTCGCGCCGCCCGTCGTGGGCGTACTCGCCGAGCAGGCTGCCGGTGCCGCTGCCGTCCGGCACGGGGACGTCGACATAGCTGGTGAAGCCGGTGCGGGGCCGGGCGACGAAGCCGTAGCTCTCCTGCACGGAGGGCGAGTTGTCCTCGAAGCCGAAGGCGCCGTCCAGGTAGCCGAAGGGTCCCGCCCTGCCGGCCGCGGTGACGCCGGCGGTCCGCCCGTCGAGGCTGCCGGCGTAGCCGCCCTGGTCGGTGTAGTCCAGGCCGACCTCGGGGTGGGCCCAGGTGTAGGCGTCGACCTGCGGGATGCCGTACGTCCTCTCGTACGTCTCCAGGGCCGTCTGCTCGGCGGAGCCCGCGCCGAACGGGGCCTCGTTCGGCAGCACGACGCCCTGGAACTTGGCGCGGGGCCGGCCGCCCACCGTGTCGCCGAGGAACGTGTCGGTGATGGTGGGCCGGCCGGAGTCGTCCAGGTCGACCGTGGTGTACGGGATGCCCTCGCTCCTGAGCTGTGCGGTGATCGCACCGACGGAGCTGCCGCCGTCGTCGACGACCAGGACGCGCAGATCGATGCGCGGGTCGGTGGCGGCGGAGGCGGGCGGGGCGGCGAGCCCCAGTGCGATCAGGCCCGCGGCCGTCGCGGTGACGGCCGGCGCTCTCCAGCGCTGCACGCGGTGTGCCATGGCAGGTCCTTCCCCCCAGAAGATCCCTCAGTGGTGAATTCGCGGAGGATCAGTGGAAATCATGCGAAGTGACGGGCAGCGGCCCGCCGGAACCCGATGAGTGTGGCTCAGCTCACCGGCGTCCGGGGGTGAGAAGTGGCCACGACGCCACGCACAGGTGAACACCCGCAGGCATGAGCGAACGGTCACACGCGCGTAGTCTCGTCACGGGTGTTCGCCGACAGGGTGAAGGCCCCGGTTGCCACATGCCCCCAGGCCTGGACCTAGGGTCGGCTCTCGGGCCCGGTCGACCCACCCCTCATCGGCCACAGCAACTTCACATCGGAAGCGAGATTTCACCACCGTGACTGCTCTGACTCTCAGCACCGCCGCGGCGCCCGGCCTCCGGGCCGACGCGATCGTGATCGGTGTCGCCAAGGGCGCCAAGGGACCCGTCGTCGCGCCCGGCGCCGACGCCGTGGACAACGCGTACGACGGCAGGCTGGCCGGCGTCCTGGAGACCCTCGGCGCCTCGGGTGCCGAGGGCGAGCTGACGAAGCTGCCCGCCCCGGCCGGCTTCAAGGCGCCGCTCGTGGTGGCGGTGGGCCTGGGCGCGGAGCCCGCGAAGGACGCCGGGTACGACGCCGAGGTGCTGCGCAAGGCCGCCGGCCTCGCCGCCCGTGCGCTCGCCGGCTCCAAGAAGGCCGCGTTCGCACTGCCCGTCGACGACGCGGGCGCCGTCGGCGCGATCGGGGAGGGCGTCCTGCTCGGCGCCTACGCCTTCGACGCGTACAAGGACTCCGGCAAGGACGCCAGGGCCAAGAACGGCAAGGCCCCGCTGGCCGAGGCCGCGCTGCTCGGCGGCAAGCCGCGGGACGCCGCACACAAGAGCGCCGTGGCCCGGGCCGTCGCGGTCTCCGAGGAGCTGAACCGCTCCCGTGACCTGATCAACATGCCGCCGAACGACCTCACCCCGGCGATCTTCGCCGCCGAGGCGCAGGCCGCGGCCAAGGAGCACGGCCTCAAGGTGCAGGTGCTCGACGACAAGGCCCTGGTCAAGGGCGGCTACGGCGGCATCCTGGGCGTCGGCGGCGGTTCGGCCGCGACCCCGCGCCTGGTCAAGCTGACGTACACGCACCCGAACGCGGAGAAGCACCTGGCCTTCGTCGGCAAGGGCATCACCTACGACTCGGGCGGCATCTCCCTGAAGCCGGCCGGCCACAACGAGACGATGAAGTGCGACATGAGCGGTGCCGCCGCCGTGTTCGCCGCGGTCGTCGCCGCCGCCCGCCTCGGCCTGGAGGTCAACGTCACCGGCTGGCTGGCACTGGCCGAGAACATGCCCTCCGGCTCCGCCGTGCGTCCCGGTGACGTGCTGCGCATGTACAGCGGCAAGACCGTCGAGGTGCTGAACACCGACGCCGAGGGCCGGCTGGTCCTGGCCGACGCGCTGTGGGCGGCCTCGCTGGAGAAGCCGGACGCGATCGTGGACGTGGCCACGCTGACCGGCGCGATGATGCTGGCGCTGGGCAGCCGGACGTTCGGTGTCATGGCCAACGACGAGGCCTTCCGCACGGCGGTGTACGAGGCCGCTGAGGAGGTCGGCGAGCCGGCGTGGCCGATGCCGCTGCCGGAGCACCTGCGCAAGGGCATGGACTCCACCGTCGCGGACATCGCGAACATGGGTGAGCGGATGGGCGGCGGGCTGGTCGCCGGTCTGTTCCTGAAGGAGTTCGTCGGCGAGGGCATCACCTGGGCCCACCTGGACATCGCCGGGCCGGCCTTCAACGAGGGCGGTGCATTCGGTTACACGCCGAAGGGTGGTACGGGCAGCGCGGTGCGGACGCTGGTCCGGCTCGCGGAGCTCACCGCGGCGGGTGACCTCGGCTGAGGTTGATTCCTCTGCGGTAACGGCTCCGGGGTGTTCTTCACTCCGGAGCCGTTTTCTCCTGTTGCGCTCCACCAGTGCGATGTGTCACACCCTGGCCCGGCGTCTCGTCCGCCTCGAACAAGTGCAAAGATGGAGCCCGGCAGGACAGGGCCCCACCGAAGGGCCGAAGCATCAAGCGGCCGGACACCAGCCGCCTGCCGGTCATCGGAGACCGGCGTACGGCGCACATGCATGGAGGACGTGACGTGGCGAACGACGCCAGCACCGTTTTCGACCTAGTGATCCTCGGCGGTGGTAGCGGTGGTTACGCCGCGGCCCTGCGCGGAGCGCAGCTGGGCCTGGACGTCGCCCTGATCGAGAAGGACAAGGTCGGCGGCACCTGCCTGCACCGGGGTTGCATCCCCACCAAGGCCCTGCTGCACGCGGGCGAGATCGCCGACCAGGCTCGCGAGAGCGAGCAGTTCGGCGTCAAGGCCACCTTCGAGGGCATCGACGTCCCGGCCGTCCACAAGTACAAGGACGGTGTCATCGCCGGCCTGTACAAGGGTCTGCAGGGCCTGATCGCCTCGCGCAAGGTGACCTACATCGAGGGTGAGGGCCGGCTGTCCTCCCCGACCTCCGTCGACGTGAACGGCCAGCGCATCCAGGGCCGCCACGTCCTGCTGGCGACCGGCTCCGTGCCGAAGTCGCTGCCGGGCCTGGAGATCGACGGCAACCGGATCATCTCGTCCGACCACGCCCTCGTCCTGGACCGCGTGCCCAAGTCCGCGATCATCCTGGGCGGCGGTGTCATCGGCGTCGAGTTCGCCTCGGCGTGGAAGTCCTTCGGCTCGGACGTCACGGTCATCGAGGGCCTCAAGCACCTCGTCCCGGTCGAGGACGAGAACTCCTCCAAGCTTCTTGAGCGCGCGTTCCGCAAGCGCGGCATCAAGTTCAACCTGGGCACCTTCTTCCAGAAGGCCGAGTACACCCAGGACGGCGTGAAGGTCACCCTCGCGGACGGCAAGGAGTTCGAGGCCGAGGTCCTCCTCGTCGCCGTCGGCCGTGGCCCGGTCTCCCAGGGCATCGGCTACGAGGAGCAGGGTGTCGCCATGGACCGGGGCTATGTCCTGGTCGACGAGTACATGCGCACCAACGTTCCGACCATCTCCGCCGTCGGTGACCTCGTCCCGACCCTCCAGCTCGCGCACGTCGGCTTCGCCGAGGGCATCCTGGTGGCGGAGCGTCTGGCCGGTCTGAAGGTCGTTCCGATCGACTACGACGGTGTCCCGCGGGTGACGTACTGCCACCCGGAGGTCGCCTCCGTCGGTATCACCGAGGCCAAGGCCAAGGAGATCTACGGCGCGGACAAGGTCGTCGCTCTGAAGTACAACCTGGCGGGCAACGGCAAGAGCAAGATCCTCAACACCGCGGGCGAGATCAAGCTCGTCCAGGTGAAGGACGGTGCCGTGGTCGGCGTCCACATGGTCGGCGACCGCATGGGTGAGCAGGTCGGCGAGGCCCAGCTGATCTACAACTGGGAGGCGCTGCCGGCCGAGGTCGCCCAGCTCATCCACGCCCACCCGACGCAGAACGAGGCGATGGGCGAGGCGCACCTGGCGCTCGCCGGCAAGCCCCTGCACTCCCACGACTGAGCCTTCGGTCCACGGGCGCGACGACACAGACTTCCGCAAATTCCTAAGGAGAAACCGAAACCATGGCGGTTTCCGTAACCCTTCCGGCGCTCGGTGAGAGCGTCACCGAGGGCACTGTCACCCGCTGGCTGAAGGCCGAAGGCGAGCGCGTCGAGGCCGACGAGCCGCTGCTCGAGGTGTCGACCGACAAGGTCGACACCGAGATCCCCTCGCCCGCCTCCGGCGTGCTGGCCTCCATCAAGGTCGCCGAGGACGAGACCGTCGAGGTCGGCGCCGAGCTGGCGGTCATCGACGACGGCACGGGTGCGCCCGTTGCCGCTCCGGCCCCCGCGGCCGCCGAGGCTCCGGCCCCGGCCCCCGTCGCCGAGGCCCCCGCTGCTCCGGCCCCGGCCCCCGAGGCCCCGGCCGCCCCCGCTGCCGCCCCGGCCGGTGGCGCCCAGGGCACGGACGTGGTCCTGCCCGCGCTCGGCGAGTCCGTCACCGAGGGCACCGTCACCCGCTGGCTGAAGTCGGTCGGCGACTCCGTCGAGGCCGACGAGCCGCTGCTCGAGGTCTCCACGGACAAGGTCGACACCGAGATCCCGGCGCCCGCCTCCGGCGTGCTGCTCGAGATCGTGGTCGGCGAGGACGAGACCGCCGAGGTCGGCGCCAAGCTCGCCGTCATCGGCGCCGCGGGTGCGGCTCCGGCCGCCGCCCCGGCCCCGGCTGCCCCGGCCCCCGCCGCTCCGGCCCCGGCCCCCGCCGCTCCGGCCCCGGCTCCGGCCGCCCCGGTGGCTCCGGCCGCCCCGGCCCCCGCGCCCGCCCCGGTCGCCGCCGCTCCGGCTCCGGCCGCCCCGGCCCCCGCGCCGGTGGCTCCGGCTCCGGTCACCCCGGCCCCGGCCGCTCCGGCCGCCGCCCAGGCGACCGACGAGGGCGCCTACGTCACCCCGCTGGTGCGCAAGCTCGCCGCCGAGAACGGCGTCGACCTGGCCGCCGTCAAGGGCACCGGCGTCGGCGGCCGCATCCGCAAGCAGGACGTCATCGCCGCCGCCGAGGCCGCGAAGGCCGCCGCCGCCGCTCCGGCTCCGGCCGCCGCTCCGGCCGCCGCCAAGAAGGCCCCGGCCCTCGAGGTCTCCCCGCTGCGTGGCCAGACCGTCAAGATGACCCGCATCCGCAAGGTCATCGGCGACAACATGGTCAAGGCGCTGCACGAGCAGGCCCAGTTGTCGTCGGTCGTCGAGGTCGACGTCACCCGCCTGATGAAGCTGCGCGGCAAGGCGAAGGACTCCTTCGCCGCCCGTGAGGGCGTCAAGCTCTCCCCGATGCCGTTCTTCGTCAAGGCCGCCGCCCAGGCGCTGAAGGCCCACCCGGTCATCAACTCCCGGATCAACGAGGCCGAGGGCACGATCACCTACTTCGACACCGAGAACGTCGGTATCGCGGTGGACTCGGAGAAGGGCCTGATGACCCCGGTCATCAAGGGTGCGGGCGACCTGAACATCGCCGGCATCGCCAAGGCCACGGCCGACCTGGCGGGCAAGGTCCGCGCCAACAAGATCACCCCGGACGAGCTGTCCGGCGCGACCTTCACCATCTCCAACACCGGTTCGCGCGGCGCGCTGTTCGACACGATCATCGTGCCGCCGAACCAGGTCGCGATCCTCGGCATCGGTGCCACGGTCAAGCGTCCGGCCGTCATCGAGACCGAGGAGGGCACGGTCATCGGCGTCCGCGACATGACCTACCTGACGCTCTCCTACGACCACCGCCTGGTCGACGGCGCCGACGCGGCCCGTTACCTGACGGCGGTCAAGGCGATCCTGGAGGCGGGCGAGTTCGAGGTCGAGCTCGGCCTCTGATCCCCCGATCAGGCAGTACGAAGCCCCGCCCGGAGTCGTCCGGGCGGGGCTTCGCCGTTTCACGGGGCAAGCTGCAAGTCCCAGGGGCGTCAGGCGCCGCAGGCCCCATGTGCGCCTCGTCTCACCTGCACGAAAGCACCCCCATGCATCCCCCCGAAGCCCCGCACGGCTTTATTGTCTAAACGTCAGCCCCTCCCGAAGGAGCCCTCATGACCGCCCCCGTCATCCACTCGCTGCGCGAACAGATCCGCGAGCACATCGTGGAGGGAATCGTCAGCGGTCGCTGGCAGCCGGGCGAGCGCATCGTGGAGCGGCGGATCGCGACCGAGCTGGAGGTCAGCCAGACGCCGGTCCGGGAGGCCCTGCGCGAGCTGGAGTCCCTGCGGCTGATCGAGTCCGCGCCGAACAAGGGTGTACGCGTCCGGAACCTGACCGCGGCCGATCTGGAGGAGAGCTACCCCGTCCGGGCCGGCCTGGAGGCCATCGCGGCGGAGCTGGCGGCCGAACGCCTCGCGGAGGACTGCTCGGCCCTGGAACCGCACGTCCTGGCCCTGTACGAGGCCGACCGCAGGGCCGACGGCACGGCCCAGGTCCGCCACACGGTCGGCTTCCACCGCGAGCTGGTCCGCGCGGCGGACAACTCGGTGCTGCTGCACACCTGGGAGGGCCTGGGCATCGAGGTCTTCACGGCGCTGTCGATCCGCTGGCTGGGCACGGTCCAGCAGTCGTACGCGGAGGAGCACGAGGAGCTGGTGCAGGCCTTCAAGCGCCGGGATCCGCGCATCGCCGAGTTGGTGAAGGCTCACGTCCTGGGCTGTGCCCCGAGGGCTTGATTCACCCGAGCATACCGTCGCTCACCTGCGAAAACCCCGGCCAGATGCGGCACCGGGTGCCCATTTCAAAGGCACCGGGTGCCTACTTTCTCGAAATCGAGAAGTTTTGCCCCGTACCCCTTTGATCGATCATCGATCAGGGAGTTACAGTCGCCGACGGACTTCCACCGAAGTCCGCTGCCCTGTCCTGCCAAAGACCAAGGGCACCCCCGAACCCTTACCGATGAGGGAACCCCCTTCGACTGAGGAAGGCGGCGACATGACCGACCCCAACGCCATCCAGCCGAGCGCGCTCGACCAGCTCCCCGACCGCGACCCCGAGGAGACCGCCGAATGGCAGGCCTCCCTGGACGCCGTCGCCAGGGAGGCCGGGCCGCACCGCGCCGCATACCTGATGCGTCGCACGCTGGAGCGCGCCGAGGCGGGCGGCATCGCGCTGCCGAAGCTCCTCGAGACCGACTACGTCAACACCATCCCCACCGCCGCCGAGCCGGGCATTCCCGGTGACGAGGCGATGGAGGCCCGGATCACCGCGTGGAACCGCTGGAACGCGGCCGCCATGGTGACCCGCGGCTCGAAGTACGGCGTCGGCGGCCACATCGCCACCTTCGCCTCCGCGGCCTGGCTCTACGAGACGGGCTTCAACCACTTCTTCCAGGGCAAGGAGGCCGACGGGTCCGGCGACCAGCTCTACATCCAGGGCCACGCCTCCCCCGGCATCTACGCCCGCGCCTTCCTGGACGGCCGGCTGAACGAGGGCCACCTCGACAACTTCCGCCAGGAGTCCGGCGGCAACGGCCTGCCCTCCTACCCGCACCCGCGCCGGCTGCCCTGGCTGTGGGAGTTCCCGACGGTGTCGATGGGCCTCGGCCCGCTGTCGGCGATCTACCAGGCGCGCTTCAACCGGTACCTCACCAACCGCGCCATCAAGGACGTCTCCGCCTCGCACGTGTGGGCGTTCCTCGGCGACGGCGAGATGGACGAGCCGGAGTCGACGGCGGCCCTCGCGCTCGCCGCGCGTGAGGAGCTGGACAACCTCACCTTCGTCATCAACTGCAACCTGCAGCGCCTCGACGGCCCGGTGCGCGCCAACTTCAAGATCGTGCAGGAGCTGGAGGCCCAGTTCCGCGGCGCCGGCTGGAACGTCATCAAGACGCTGTGGGGTTCGGCCTGGGACGAGCTGTTCCAGCTCGACACCACCGGCGCGCTGGTACGCCGTCTGCGCGAGGTACCGGACGCGCAGATCCAGACGTACCAGACCCGCGACGCCGCCTACATCCGCGCCGACTTCTTCGGCAAGGACCCGGCGCTCGCCGAGATGGCGAAGCTGCTGAGCGACGACAAGATCCTCGAGTGCTTCCACCTCTCGCGCGGCGGTCACGAGGCCCGCAAGGTCTACGCCGCATACAAGGCCGCCGTCGAGCACAAGGGCGCGCCGACCGTGATCCTGGCCCAGACGGTCAAGGGCCACACCCTCGGCGAGGGCTTCGCGTCGAAGAACGCCAACCACCAGATGAAGAAGCTGACGGTGGACGAGTTCAAGACGATGCGGGACCTGCTGGACCTGCCGATCAAGGACAGCGACTTCGCCGACGGCGTGGTGCCCTACGGCCACCCGGGCGCCGACTCCCCCGAGGTCCGCTACCTCCAGGAGCGCCGCGCGGCCCTCGGTGGCCCGGCCCCGGCCCGCCGCACGCACGCGCTGGCCCCGCTGCCCGCCCCCGCCGAGAAGGCCTTCGCCTCCTTCGACAAGGGCTCCGGCTCCCAGAACGTGGCCACCACCATGGCCTTCGTCCGTCTGGTCAAGGACCTGGTCCGCGACAAGGAGACCGGCAAGCGCTGGGTGCCGATCGTCCCCGACGAGGCGCGCACCTTCGGCATGGAGAGCCTCTTCCCGTCCCTGGGCATCTACTCGCCCAAGGGCCAGACGTACGAGCCGGTCGACCGCGACCAGCTGATGTACTACAAGGAGGCCAAGAACGGCCAGATCCTCAACGAGGGGATCACCGAGGCCGGTTCGATGGCCGACTTCATCGCCGCGTCCAGCGCGTACGCCACGCACGGCGAAGCGATGATCCCGTTCTACATCTTCTACTCGATGTTCGGCTGGCAGCGCACGGCCGACCAGATGTGGCAGCTCGGCGACCAGCTCGGCCGCGGCTTCCTCGTCGGCGCGACGGCGGGCCGTACGACCCTGACGGGCGAGGGCCTCCAGCACGCCGACGGCCACTCCCCGGTGATCGCGGCCACCAACCCGGCCGCCCTCACCTACGACCCGGCGTTCGCGTACGAGATCGCGGTCGTCGTCCGTGAGGGTCTGCGCCGGATGTACGGCGAGGCCAAGCCGGGCGAGGACCAGAACGTCTTCTACTACCTGACGGTCTACAACGAGCCGATGCCGCAGCCGGCCAAGCCGGCCGGGCTCGGTATCGACGAGGGCATCGTCAAGGGTCTCTACCGCTTCAACACGGCGGAGTCCGCGGGCGTGACCGCCCCGGCCAACGCCCCGCGCATCCAGCTGCTCGGCTCCGGTACGGCGATCCACTGGGCCCTGGAGGCGCAGCGGCTGCTCGCCGAGGAGTGGGGCGTGGCCGCCGACGTGTGGTCCGCGACCTCCTGGTCCGAGCTGCGCCGCGACGCGCTGGAGGCCGACGCGGCCCTGCTGCGCGGCGAGGAGCGCGTGCCGTACGTCCGCCAGGCGCTGCAGGGCGCCGAGGGCCCGGTCCTGGCCGTCTCCGACTACATGCGCCAGGTCCCGGACCAGATCGCGCAGTGGGTCGAGCAGGACTGGTCCTCGCTGGGCGCCGACGGCTTCGGCCTGTCCGACACCCGCGAGGCCGCCCGCCGCCACTTCGGCGTCGACGCCCAGTCGATCGTCGTCGCGGCCCTGGCCCAGCTCGCCAAGCGCGGCGAGGTCAAGGCGACCGCGGTGAAGGAAGCCCGGGAGAAGTACGGGCTGTAGTCGTCCGAGTGCTGGGAAGGGGTACGGCAGCTGCCGTACCCCTTCTTCTTTTCTTCGTCGTTCTCTGTCGGTGGCCCCCGGCATCATGAGACGCATGCGTGCGGCCCGGCTCATCAAGATGGTGCTCCTCCTCCAGTCCCGCCCCTCCATGACCGCCGCCGAGCTGGCCCGGGAGCTGGAGGTGTCGGAGCGGACGGTCACGCGGGACGCGCAGGCGCTCTCGGAGGCCGGTGTGCCCGTGTACGCCGACCGGGGGCGGGCCGGCGGGTACCGGCTGATCGGCGGGTACCGCACCCGGCTGACGGGGCTCGCCCGGAGCGAGGCCGAGGCCCTGTTCCTGAGCGGGGTGCCGGGGGCGCTGCGGGAGATGGGGCTGGACGACGTCGCCTCCGCCGCCCGGCTGAAGGTCTCCGCGGCCCTGCTGCCCTCCCTGCGGGACGCCCCGGACAGCGCCGCCCAGCGGTTCCATCTGGACGCGCCCGCCTGGTTCCGCGAGCCGGAGACACCCGCGCTGCTGCCCGTGGTCGCCGAGGCGGTGTGGGACGACCGGCGGATCGGGGCCGTGTACCGGCGCGGGGAGACCGTCGTCGAGCGTGACCTGGAGCCGTACGGGCTCGTGCTGAAGGCGGGCGTCTGGTACCTGTGCGCGCGGGTGGGCGACGGCGGCGCCTTCCGGACGTACCGGATCGACCGGTTCGACGCCGTCGAGGCCCGTGACGAGCACTTCGACCGCGATCCGGAGTTCGGCCTCCCCCGGTACTGGGCCGAGCAGGCCGAGCGGTTCGCCCGGTCGATCCTGCGCGCCGAGGTCGTCGTACGGCTGTCCCCGGACGGTGTGCGCAGGCTGCCGTACGCCGTCGATCCGCTCTCCGCGCGCGAGGCGCTCGCGGGCGCGGGCGAGCCGGACGCCGAGGGGTGGGTGACGGTGACCGTGCCGGTGGAGTCGGAGGAGGTCGCGCACACCCAGCTGACGGCGCTGGGCCCGGAGGCCGAGGTGCTGGCGCCGGGGAGCCTGCGGGAGCGGCTCGCGGCCGACGCGGCCCGGCTCGCCGCGCGCTACGGCCGTGGAGAGGTCTCATAACGATCCGCAGCACTCCCGGCGACTCCGCGTGCGCCCCACCGGCTCAGGCCCGATGCTGGACCCGTGATGGAAGAGTCGGAGTTCTGGGAGCTGATCGACACCACCCGCGAGGCCGCCGAGGGCGACCCCGAGGAACAGGCCGACCTGCTCGTGGACCGGCTGCTCCAGCTGGATCCGGAGACGGTCCTGGACTTCGCCCGTCACTTCGAGTCCCGTTACAACCGTGCCTACCACTGGGACCTGTGGGGCGCCTCCTGGGTGCTGCTCGGCGGGGCCAGCGACGACGCGTTCGACTACTTCCGGTGCTGGCTCATCGGCCAGGGCCGGGAGGTCTTCGAGGGCGCCCTGCACGCCCCGGACTCGCTGGCCGAGCTGCTGCAGGACTTCGACGAGGAGATCGACGGCGACGGAGAGGAGCTGGGCTACGCGGCGGACGAGGCGTACGAGCAGCTCACCGGCGCCGTCGCCCCGGACCTCGGCATAGCGCCGGCGCCCGTCGAACCGGAGGGCACCCCGATCGACTTCGAGAACGAGGCGGCCCTCACCGAGCTGTATCCCCGGCTTTCGGCACGTTTCAAGGGCTGACTCCGGGAGCGTGCAGGGGTGGCGCCGCGTTGGCCAGGTCAAGTGCGGAGGCCGTCGCGGCGGCCGGTCCGACCACGACCGCCGCGACCACGCAGACGACGGTCCAGGGGCGGCGCACCGCCCGGGTCCACACGGTGGCCGCCGGCCCGGACCGCCGGGCCCGCTCGTCCTGCTGCCGTGTACCGCTCATCGTCTCCCCGCCTCCGGTCGGCGCATCTCCCGCTGAGTGCGTGCCCCGACGGTAGGGCGGCGACCTCAGCGGGTGCCGTGAGTCGCCTGTGGCACTCCTGTGGGCACGGGCCGGGCGGGGACACGGCCCTGCAGGCGGGCGGCGGACTGTCTGATCTCCGGGAGCCGGGCGGTCAGGGCGGCGCCCGGGCAGCTGGTCATGAAGCCCTCGTTGTGGCCGGCCACGGCGGGCACGGTGGCGGTGCTGCCGGCCTTGTACCGGCTGAGGCCGTTGCTGGAGACCAGGCGGGTGCGGGAGCGCGGGTCGACGTCGGCGAGGCCGAGCTTCCAGGCGGTGAGGGCGGCGATCGCGTCGGTCATGGCCCGCGGCACGTCGACTCCGGCGGTGAAGGTGCCGAGGGCGGCGATGCCGGTGGTGCGGTGGTTGAAGCCCTGGGTGTGGGCGCCGGTGACGGGCCGCTCGACGCCTCCGGCGCGGCCCTCGTAGATGGTGCCGCAGCGGTCGACGAGGAAGTTGTAGCCGATGTCGTCCCAGCGGCGCAGGCCGGTCTGGCCGGCGTACAGGTCGCGGATGATGCGGGGCGCCTCGGCGCAGTCGTAGTGGTTGGGCGAGTCGGTGTGGTGGACGAAGACGGCGACCACCTTGTCGTCGTAGCGCGGGGGCGGCTGGCTGTGCGCGGCCGCGGTGCGGTCCAGCCAGGCGGAGCGGGGCACGATCCGCGGCCTGGGGGCGTGATGGGCCGGCTGGGGCCGGTCCGCGGCGGGCTGGCCGAGCCCCAGCTCGCCAGGGCGCTCGACACCGCGGGCGAACAGGGCCAGCGCGAGGATGGCGGTCAGGCCGGGCAGACAGCCCAGCAGCACCAGTACGGCACCGGGCACGTGCACGCCCTGCCGCTTCCGCGTCCCTCGCGATCTTCGGAAGACAGGCATGAGCCCACTGTCGGGCCGGTCCGCCGGGCTCGCGATGTGTGCTGTGCCACCCGGTGGAACCATCGTCCTGGTGGAGGACGTTTCTGGGGATATACGCACACGTGGCCGGTTCACCGTCCGGTGGCCGCTCGCGCGCGTGCGTGACTGATCATCGGGCCCGTCCCGGCCGTATTAGGGGGTCCGAGAGAAAGGCGGCTCCGTGGACCTGCTCGACCTGGTGCTCGCACTGGTGATCCTCGTCTACGCGGCGTCGGGGTACCGGCGCGGCCTGGTGGCCGGATGCGTGTCCCTGGCCGGGTTCGTGGGCGGCGCGGTCGTCGGTGTGTGGGTGCTGCCGTGGGTGACCGGCCTGGTGGCGCGCGGCTCGGCGACCGCGACCGTGCTGGCGGTGCTGACGGTGCTGGTGCCGGGGGCGGTGGGGCACGAGCTGGCGGGCCGGCTGGCGCTGCGGCTGCGCCGGGAGCTGGACCGGGAGGGCCGGGGTCCGCTGCGGGTGGCGGACGGGATAGGGGGTGCGGCGGCCAACTCGGTCGCGGTGCTGATCGTGGCCTGGGTCGCGGCGAGCGTGCTGGGCGCGTCCTCGTCGCAGACCCTGACGACGGCCATACGGAACTCTGCGTTGCTGGGCGCGGTGCAGCAGACGATGCCGGAGACGACCCCGGTGTGGTTCTCGCGGGCGACGTCCGCGCTGACCGAGGCGGGCTTCCCGCAGGTCTTCAACCCCTTCGAGAACGAGTCGACGGCGCAGGTGCCCCGGCCCACGGGCGACAGTGTGACGCCGGCCGCCGGCGATGCCGCCAAGCGGAGCACGGTGAAGATCGAGGGCGCCTCCGGCACCGAGGGCCGGGAGGGCAGCGGCTTCGTGTACGCGCCGCGGCACGTGATGACGAACGCCCACGTGGTGGCGGGCATCGACCACCCGAGCGTGCGGGTGGGCGGGGTCGGGCGGTCGTACGAGGCCCGGGTGGTGCTCTTCGACCCCGACCGGGACGTGGCGGTGCTGTACGTGCCCGATCTGCGCGCCCCGGTGCTGCGGTTCGACCGGAGTGCCGCACGCGGCGACTCGGCGGTGGTCGCGGGCTATCCGCAGGACGGGAACCTGAACCTGCAGGCGGCGACAGTGGCGAACCGGGTGCGGGCGACCGGCCAGAACATCTACAGCAACCACACGGTCACCCGGGAGATCTACTCGATCCGCTCGACGGTCCGGCCGGGCAACTCCGGCGGCCCGCTGCTGACCACCGGCGGGCGGGTGTTCGGTGTGGTCTTCGCCCGCTCCACCTCGGACGCCGAGACGGGGTACGTGCTGACCGCGGCCGAGGTGGCGGGCGACGCCGGACGCGCGGCCTCGGCGACCGCGCCGGTGGACACGGGCCAGCTGGTCACGTCGTAGCGCGTCGTCGCCGCGTGACGGTCTTCTCGGGCGCGAGGGGGAAGGATGGGGCGCATGGAACCTTCGCGAATCGCGGTGGCCGGTGCGTCCGGTCTCATCGGCAGCGCCCTGGTGCGGTCCCTGACCGCGGACGGGCACGAGGTGGTGCGTCTGGTCCGCCGTGCGCCCCGGGACGGCAGCGAGGTCCGCTGGGACCCCGAGCGGCAGCAGGTGGACGCGGCCGGTCTCGTCGGCTGCGACGTGGTGGTCAACCTCGCGGGGGCGGGGATCGGCGACCGGCGCTGGACACCGGAGTACAAGCGGCTGGTCCGGGACAGCCGGGTGCTCGGCACGGCGGCGCTGGCGGAGGCGGTGGCCTCGCTGGACACACCGCCGCGGGTCTTCGTGAACGGCAGCGCGATCGGCTTCTACGGCGACACGGGCGACCGGGCCGTGGACGAGGACGCGCCGCCCGGGGACGGGTTCCTGCCATCGCTGTGCGTGGAGTGGGAGGAGGCGGCGGCGCCCGTGCAGGAGGCGGGCGTGCGGACGGTCTTCGTGCGCACGGGGCTGGTGGTGGCGCGCGGCGGCGGGGCCTGGGGCCGGCTGTTCCCGCTGTTCAAGGCCGGGCTCGGGGGGCGGATGGGCGACGGACGGCAGTACTGGTCGTACATCGCGCTGCACGACGAGGTCGCCGCGATCCGGTATCTCATCGACCAGGACACGCTGTCCGGGCCGTTCAACCTCACCGCGCCCCAGCCGCTGACGAACCGTGAGATCACCGGAGCAATGGGACGGGTGCTGCACCGGCCGACGCTGTTCGCCGTCCCGGCGCCGGTGCTGCGGACGGCGCTCGGCGAGATGGCCGGGGAGGTGCTGGGCAGCCTGCGGGTGGTGCCGAAGCGGCTGCTGGAGTCGGGGTTCACCTTTGCGTTCCCGGGGATCGACGACGCGATCCGCGCGGCCTGAGGGGACGCCGTGCACGCCGACTGACATGACGTCAGGAAGCTCTGGGATGTCCTGCGACCTCTTGTGACCGCATGCGACCGTCGTGCGACCGTGCTCTGTTGATGCGCGACTGTTCCTGACCGATCACGGCCCTAACCTCGACCCGAACTCGGGTATCCCCGGAGCCTGTTGGGGGCATGACGTCTCCACCGGCCGCGCAACCACAGGAGGGGCCTCGTGCTTGAGCCCGCGTACCAGGTGGACGTCGTCATCGTGGGAGCCGGAATCGCCGGACTCTCGGCGGCTCATCGGCTCACCAGCGCAGGAGTAACAACCGTAGTCCTGGAAGCCGCCCCTTATGCGGGCGGCCGCATGTCGACCGAGAAGGTCGACGGCTTCCGGCTCGACCGCATCGGACAGCTGCTGTCCACGTCCTATCCCGAGCTCCGCCGCACCCCGGGACTCGGCTCGCTCACCCTGCGCCGCTTCGCGCCGGGCGTACTGCTGCACCGCGACGGACAGACCCATCGCGCGGGCGCACCGGCGACCGGAGGGAGCGCAAGGGGCGCACTCCATGTGGTGCGCGCCCTGGCAAGCGCCCCCAGGGGCCCGGCGGCCGCACCGAGCCGTGCCGGTGCGCCGGTGGGCGGCGCGGTCGACCAGGCCCGCCTCGGCGCCGCCCTGGGCCGGATCGCCGCCACTCCCGTCGAACGCCTGCTGTCCCGGCCCGAGCTGCCCGCCGCGCAGGCCCTCGCGGCCCGCGGGGTGCCCGCCCGGACCGTCGACGGCTTCCTGCGCCCGCTGCTCGCCGCGCTGCTGTGCGACCCGGAGCTGACCACGTCCAGCCGCTGCGCCGACCTGGCGCTGCACTCCTTCGCGAGCGGCCGGCTGTGCGTGCCGGAGGGCGGTGCGGAGGCGCTGCCGGAGCTGCTGGCCGGCGCGCTGCCGCCCGGCACCGTGCGCACCGGGGTGCGGGTCACCTCCGTGTCCACGACCTCGGTGGCCACGGCCGAGCACGGTGAGATCCGCTGCCGTGCGGTGCTGCTGGCGACCGACGCGCGGGCCGCGGCCGAGCTGCTGCCGGGCCTGCGGGTACCGGACTTCCATCCGGTGACGGTCGTTCACCACACCACGGACGAGCCGGCCGCGGTCCTCGCGACGGGCACGTCGCTGCTGCTGGACGCCGACCGCGGCGGACCGGTCGCACACACGGCGGTGCTCAGCAACGTCGACCCGAGCCGCGCGCCGGCCGGCCGGGTGCTGATCTCGTCGACCGTGCTGGGCACCCCGCCCGACGACGTCGACACCGCCGTCCGCATCCACCTCTCGCGGCTCTACGGGACCTCGACGCGCCGCTGGGAGACGCTCGCCGTGCACCACACCCCGCAGGCGGTACCGGCGATGCGTCCCCCGCACGACCTGCGCCGCCCGGTACGTCTGCTGGCCGGCCTGTACGTCTGCGGCGACCACCGCGACACCAGCACCGTCCAGGGCGCCCTGTACTCGGCCCACCGGGCCGCGGCGGCGATCCTGGCGGACCTGGGAGCGGCGGGACCGATGCACAGGGCGGATCCGGCACCCACGCTGCCTCGAGCGGCCTAGTCCGTCAGCCCAGTGCGGCGACCCTCTCCCGGTACCCCCTCACCGGCGCCGCGTCCTTGTACGGCTCCAGTCTGCGTTCGAAGTCCTTCACGTACTCGATCGCCCGAGCGCTCCGCATCTCCGCCGCCTGGCCGGCGGCCTCGGCGGCCAGTGCGCAGGCCTGGTCGAGTTCGCCGAGGCCGAGCCGGGCGGTGGCGAGGACGACCCGGCAGAACAGGCGGCTGCGGGCGTAGGAGGGCGCGCGCAGCTGGAGGGAGCGCTCCGCGTGCTGGGCGGCGGCCCGGAACTGCTGCAGGTCGCGGTGGCAGTGCCCGAACTCGTCGGCGAGCTGCGCCTCGTCGAAGAACCGGGCCCAGTACGGCACCTCGTCCCCGGGCCGGGCCGCCTCCAGGGCGCGCTCGGCCCGCACCAGCGACCCGGTGCACGCCCGCACCTCCCCGAGCACCCCGTGCGCGCGGGCCTCGGAGGCGTGCAGCAGCGCCTGCACGACCGACGGTGCGCCGGTGCCGACCCCCTGCTGGGCCACCCGTGCCAGCTGTACGGCCTCCCTGCCGTGCCCGAGGTAGACGGCCTGGCGGCTCATGGTGACCAGCACGTAGGAGCCGTAGGACCGGTCGCCGGCCGCCTGGGAGAGGCGCAGGGCCTGCACGAAGTAGCGCTGGGCGAGCCCGTGCGCGGCGATGTCGTACGAGGTCCAGCCGGCGAGCCGGGTGAGGTCGGCGGCCGCGGCGAACAGGCGGCGGCCGGTCTGCTCGTCGTAGACGCCGCGCAGCATCGGCTCGCACTCGTGCTCCAGATAGCGCACCAGGGCCTGCCGGGCGTGGCCGCCGCCGTAGGCGTCGTCGAGGGTGCGGAACAGCTCGCCGACCGAGCGCAGCGCGGCGATGTCACCGCCGGTGACCTTGTGGCCGGGAGCGCGGGCGGCGTGTCCGCGGGGCCGGGGCGGAGCGGGTACGGCCTCGGGCCGGTCCCGGGCGGCGGGTCGGCCCTGCGCGGGCACCCGGGGTGCCGGCTCCCGGGCCACCCGGTCGTCGGCCTTGCCGATCAGCCAGTCCCGGCTGGGCACGACCAGCCCCGCCGGGGTGAAGGCGATCTTGCGCAGCTCGGCATGACTGCCGGAGTCCTTGCGCCACAGCCCGCTGACGATGTCGACGGCCTCTTCGGGAGTGGCCGCGAACTCGAGCCCGGCGTACACCGGCGCACAGGCGTCCAGGCCGAGGTCCTGGGCCGTGAGCCGGCGTCCGAGCCGGCGGGTGAACACCTCGGCGATCAGGGCGGGCGTGGTGCCCCGGGGCTGCTGCCCACGGAGCCAGCGGGTGACCGAGGTCTTGTCGTATCTGAGGTCCAGCCCGTGCTCCAGACCGAGCTGGTCGACGCGACGAGCCAGACCCGCGTTGGAGAACCCTGCTTCTGCGATGAGCGCGGCGAGCTGGCGGTTGGGGGTGCGCTGCGCGGGTCGGTCCGTCATCTGCGGTGCGGTCTCCTGCCTTCCGGCGCCTGAAGTGCCGGGATTGCCTGTGAGCAGCCCTTATGGCCTCGTGAACGGCGCGAATGTAGCGGAGGGTGAGTAGACGATCACATACTTCGCCGCTCATTCATCCGATCGTGTGAGGATTGCCCCCAGGGCTGACGTGCGCCGGGCGGACGTACAGTGGCGTGGGCGCGTTACGTGCCTGACACACCCATTGCTGAGGGAGGCGCTTGCCGTGAGTGAGTTGCGGTTCGTCCACATGGGGTTCGGCGCGGACGCCGTCGAGTACCAGGAGGCGTGGGACGAGCAGCGCCGGGTGCACGCGGCCCGGTTCGCCGACGAGACCCCCGACACCGTGCTGCTCCTGGAGCACCCCCCGGTGTACACGGCGGGCCGCCGGACCGAGGACAGCGAGCGCCCGCTGGACGGCACCCCCGTCATCGACGTGGACCGCGGCGGCAAGATCACCTGGCACGGCCCCGGTCAGCTGGTGGGCTACCCGATCCAGAAGCTGCCCCGCCCGGTGGACGTGGTCGCCCACGTGCGCCGCCTCGAGGAGGCGCTCATCCGCACCTGCACCGAGTTCGGCGTGGAGAGCACCCGGGTCGAGGGCCGCAGCGGCGTGTGGGTGCTCGGCGACCCGGTCGAGCAGCGGCCGGCCCTCGGCGGGCTCTCCCTCGACTTCGACCCGCGGCTCCAGGACGAGGAGTTCGACCCCCGCCTGAACGGCCCGGAGTACGCCCCCTCCAACGCCGGCCAGCGCCGCGAGGACCGCAAGATCGCCGCGATCGGCATCCGCGTCGCCAAGGGGGTCACGATGCACGGCTTCTCCTTCAACGTGAACCCGGACAACCGCTGGTTCGACCGGATCATCCCGTGCGGCATCCGTGACGCGGGGGTGGCCTCCCTGGCCGGCGAGCTGGGTCGCGACATCACCATCGAGGAGGTCCTGCCGGTGGTGGAGCGCCATCTGCGGGACATTCTGGAGAACGCGGAGCCGAAGCCGCGGGAGATCGAGAAGGCATCCGCCTGATCGGGGAATGCGCCCCATGGCTGTGAGGTTGGCCTCACCCGTAGGGCTCAGTTAACACGGGCGTACCCTGGTGTGCGCCGAAGAATCGAAGATTTCGTCTAAGCAATCAGCAGGGAGCCGGTCGTGTCCGCAGTCGCACCCGACGGACGCAAGATGCTGCGCCTGGAGGTCCGCAACAGCCAGACCCCCATCGAGCGCAAGCCCGAGTGGATCAAGACTCGGGCGAAAATGGGCCCCGAGTACACGGCGATGCAGAAGCTCGTGAAGAGCGAGGGTCTGCACACCGTCTGCCAGGAAGCCGGCTGCCCGAACATCTATGAGTGCTGGGAGGACCGCGAGGCGACCTTCCTCATCGGCGGCGACCAGTGCACCCGGCGCTGTGACTTCTGCCAGATCGACACCGGCAAGCCCGAGGCCCTCGACCGTGACGAGCCGCGCCGGGTCGGCGAGTCCGTGGTCACCATGGACCTGAACTACGCCACCATCACCGGCGTCGCCCGCGACGACCTGGAGGACGGCGGCGCCTGGCTGTACGCCGAGACCGTGCGCCAGATCCACCAGCAGACCTCCGGGCGCGAGGCCGGCCGGACCAAGGTCGAACTGCTGGCCCCCGACTTCAACGCGGTCCCCGAGCAGCTCGCCGAGGTCTTCTCCTCCCGACCCGAGGTCTTCGCGCACAACGTCGAGACCGTGCCGCGGATCTTCAAGCGGATCCGCCCGGGCTTCCGCTACGAGCGCTCGCTGAAGGTCATCACCGAGGCCCGCGACTTCGGCCTGGTCACCAAGTCCAACCTGATCCTCGGCATGGGCGAGACCCGCGAGGAGGTCAGCGAGGCGCTCAGGCAGCTGCACGAGGCGGGCTGCGAGCTGATCACCATCACCCAGTACCTGCGCCCCTCGGTGCGCCACCACCCGGTGGAGCGCTGGGTGAAGCCGCAGGAGTTCGTGGAGCTGAAGGAGGAGGCCGAGCAGATCGGCTTCTCCGGTGTGATGTCCGGCCCGCTGGTCCGGTCCTCGTACCGCGCCGGGCGCCTGTACCAGATGGCGATGGAACAGCGTCAGTCCGCTGCTCCGCAGCCGGGCGGCGACTCCATCGCGACCCAGGCTGTGTGAATTCACGCACAAGCTATTACTGGCCAGTAATGGCCGAGTCGACGCGGTCCTGACCGTCCTCGCTGATGAGGGCGACCGTCAGGGCCGCGTCAGTGTTTCGGGGCTCCGCATCAAGGCTTCACTGGCGTTTGACCGGTCGGTCACGCCCTGGTAACACCAATCAGTGACTCTGGTATCACGCGACGTACACCCGACCGAGGGGGGACCTCGATCATGCAGGCCGCGCCCGTCCGCGCCACCGCCATTCCGTCCTTCACCGACGCGCTCCGCGCAGTGGAGTCCCTGCTCATGAGCGGCGGCCAGCGCACCGCCCGCCGCAACGCCTGGACCTCCGTGCTGGAGGACCGCCGCCGCGCCAAGGACCGGGTCGAGGCGCAGCGCGTGCTCGAACAGGCCCGTACCCGCTCCTGAAACCTCTCCTCGCCGGGCACTGCCGTCGTGGGCACTCCCGGGGGCACGTAGACTTCGTGGCATGGCGAGGAAGGAAACCGCGGCGGACGCCGCGAACGCAGGGCGACTGAAGCAGATCGCCCTTACGTACAAGATGACCCGTAAGGCCGACAAAAAGATCGGTCTTGTGCTGGCGGCCGTCGGTATCGGCACCCTCGGTGTCTTCCTCGCGATCGGCTTCGTGACCGGCTACCCGGTCTATCTCGGCATCCTGGGCCTGCTGCTGGCCTTCCTGGCGACGGCGATCGTTTTCGGCCGCCGCGCCGAGCGTGCCGCGTTCGGGCAGATGGAGGGCCAGCCGGGCGCCGCAGCGGCCGTGCTGGACAACATCGGCCGGGGCTGGACGACGACGCCGGCGGTGGCGATGAACCGCAGCCAGGACGTGGTGCACCGCGCGGTCGGCAAGGCCGGCATCGTGCTGGTCGCCGAGGGCAACCCGAACCGGGTGAAGAGCCTGCTGGCCGCCGAGAAGAAGAAGATGAACCGCATCGTGGCGGACGTGCCGGTGCACGACGTGATCGTGGGCAACGGCGAGGGCCAGATCGAGCTGAAGAAGCTGCGCACGACCATGCTGAAGTACCCGCGCGTGCTGACCGGCCCCCAGGTGACCACGACCAACGACCGGCTGCGCGCCATGGGCGACCTGATGAGCAACATGCCGCTGCCGAAGGGTCCGATGCCGAAGGGCATGCGGATGCCGAAGGGCGGGCCGAAGGCCCGCTAGTCCTCCTCGTACGAGAAAGGGGGCGCCCGACCACTGGTCAGGCGCCCCCTCCGTCGTACGAGGTTCGGCTTGGTCGTACGAGGTTCAGCTCCGGACTTCCACGGTCTTCGCGACCCGGTCGTGCAGGCCGCGGCCGTCCCGGTCCCAGATCAGGGCGGGGATCGCCAGGCACAGCAGGACCGTGCGCAGCAGGGCGCGCAGCGGGTTGACCGTGCCGGTCTGCAGGGCCACGACCCGGATGCCGAAGAGACGCTTGCCCGGGGTGAAGCCGATCGTGCCGACCGTGAGGGCGCTCATCACGAAGAAGATGAGCAGGGCCCAGTTGCTGGTGGCGGGGCTATTGCCATGCGTGATCAGGCCGTATGCGATCAACACGCACAGACCCCAGTCCACGGCCAGGGCGCCGAGCCGCCTGCCGGGCCGTGCGATCGAGTTCGGTCCGTCCTGCGGGAGGCCGAGCTGCTCGCCCCGGTACCCGAAGTCGGCGCCGGCTTCTTCCATGGCCGCGCGCGGCCCGGAGAGCCACGATCCCATTGCTTGCCTGTTGTCCACCCGTCCACGGTACGCGCCGGGAATCGGGCCGGGCGCACAGGGGTGTGTCGGCGCTACGGTGGAACAGTGGCCGGTTAACTTCTGCGAAACAAACGGGTCACGCCCGAGAAATCACCCGTCCCTAGGGTCGGAGGCAGCGTGTGCCACCGCACTGGCCGCACGAACGATCTACCACCCCGGCGGGACGGTCGGGAGTAGGAGGAGCTGGATGTTCCAGAACGCCGACGAGGCCAAGAAGTTCATCGCGGACGAGGACGTCAAGTTCGTCGACGTCCGTTTCTGCGACCTGCCGGGCGTCATGCAGCACTTCACCGTGCCCGTCGAGGCGTTCGACCCGGACGAGGAGCTGGCCTTCGACGGATCGTCGATCCGTGGTTTCCAGGCCATCCACGAGTCCGACATGGCTCTGCGCGCCGACCTCTCCACGGCCCGTGTGGACCCGTTCCGCCGCGACAAGACCCTCAACATCAACTTCTTCATCCACGACCCGATCACGGGCGAGCAGTACTCCCGTGACCCGCGCAACGTGGCCAAGAAGGCCGAGGCCTACCTCGCGTCGACCGGTATCGCGGACACCGCGTACTTCGGTCCCGAGGCCGAGTTCTACGTCTTCGACTCCGTCCGCTTCGCCACCAGCGCGAACGAGTCCTTCTACCACATCGACTCCGAGGCGGGTGCCTGGAACACCGGCGCCGTCGAGAACAACCGTGGCTACAAGGTCCGCTACAAGGGCGGTTACTTCCCCGTCCCGCCGGTCGACCACTTCGCCGACCTGCGCGCCGAGATCTCCCTGGAGCTGGACAGGCAGGGCCTGAAGGTCGAGCGCCAGCACCACGAGGTCGGCACCGCCGGCCAGGCCGAGATCAACTACAAGTTCAACACGCTGCTCGCCGCGGCCGACGACCTCCAGCTCTTCAAGTACATCGTGAAGAACGTGGCCTGGCGCAACGGCAAGACCGCGACCTTCATGCCGAAGCCGATCTTCGGTGACAACGGCTCGGGCATGCACGTGCACCAGTCGCTGTGGACCAACGGCGACCCGCTGTTCTACGACGAGGCCGGTTACGCGGGCCTGTCGGACACCGCCCGCTACTACATCGGCGGCATCCTCAAGCACGCCCCGTCGCTGCTGGCCTTCACCAACCCGACGGTGAACTCCTACCACCGTCTGGTCCCGGGCTTCGAGGCGCCGATCAACCTGGTGTACTCGCAGCGCAACCGCTCCGCCGCGATGCGCATCCCGATCACGGGCTCCAACCCGAAGGCCAAGCGCGTCGAGTTCCGCGCGCCCGACTCCTCCGGCAACCCGTACCTCGCCTTCTCGGCGCTGCTCCTCGCGGGCCTCGACGGCATCAAGAACAAGATCGAGCCGGCCGAGCCGATCGACAAGGACCTGTACGAGCTGGCTCCCGAGGAGCACGCGAACGTGGCCCAGGTCCCGACCTCGCTGCCGGCCGTCCTCGACTCGCTCGAGGCCGACCACGAGTTCCTCCTCCAGGGCGACGTGTTCACGCCGGACCTGATCGAGACGTGGATCGACCTCAAGCGCACCACCGAGATCGCGCCGCTGCAGCTGCGTCCGCACCCGCACGAGTTCGAGCTGTACTTCGACGTGTGATATCGCCCCAGGTCGGAGCGTTCTTCCGCTCCCCTGGGCCGTCTGTGGGCCGTCGGCCGGCTCTCCCCGCACGGGAGAGCCGGCCGTCGGCTTTTCGGCGCCGGATGCCGTCGGCCTTCAGGCGCGGGGGGTCCATCCCGCCTTCCCCCGCCAGTAGGCGAGGTTGTTGCGGGCGGCCAGGGTGTGGGGGTGATCCTCACCCAGCACCCGAACCTGGTCGGCCAGCAGCAGCTCGCACGCGGCTGCGGCACCGGCCGTGTCTCCCGCCTGCCCCAGCCAGTAGGCGAGGTTGTGGCGGGTGGTCAGGGTGTCGGGGTGATCCTCACCCAGCACCCGAACCCGGTCGGCCAGCAGCAGCTCGCACGCGGCTGCGGCACCGGCCGCGTCTCCCGCCTCCCCCCGCCACCCGGCGAGGTTGTTGCGGGCGATCAACGTATCGGGGTGATCCTCACCCAACACCCGAACCCGGTCGGCCAGCAGCAGCTCGCACGCAGCCGCGGCACCGGCCACGTCCCCCGCCTTCCCCCGCCAGTAGGCGAGGTTGTTGCGGGTGGTCAGGGTGTCGGGGTGGTCCTCACCCTGTACCCGGACCCGGTCGGCCAGCAGCTGTTCGTACGCGGCTGCGGCGCCGGCCGTGTCTCCCGTCTCCCCCCGCCAGTAGGCGAGGTCGTTGCGGGTGGTCAGGGTGTCGGGGTGATCCTCACCCATCACCCGAACCCGGTCGGCCAGCAGTTCCTCGCACGCAGCCGCGGCACCGGCCACGTCCCCCGCCTCTCCCCGCCACCGGGCGAGTTCGCTGCGGGCGGTCAGGGTGTGGGGGTGGTCGGGCCCGAGGCGGTGGCCGGTGGTCTGGGTCAGGCGTTGGAAGTGGGTTGTGGCGGCGGTGACCTGGCCGGCTTCGCCGAGGCTTGTTCCGGCCTGGTACAGCACCGTATGCGCGTCGGGCCGGTGGAGGGCGTCCTCGGCGGTGCGGGTGAGGGTGGTGGCATTGGCGCGCAGGGCCTGGGCGAGTTCGGTGTCGCGTTCGATGTCCGGCCAGGCGGCCATGAGGGCGTCGGCGGCAGCGTGGGCGAGCTGGTCGTGCTGGTCGGGGGTGAGCGTGTCGCGGGTGGCGCGCTGGATGAGCTGGTGGACGCGGATGGCCTGGTGGGGGGTGGCGGGGGTGTGGTCGATGAGGCTGAGCCGATTCAGCGCCCGCAGTGCACCGACCGCCTCGTCTTCAGTGACAGACACGGGAGTGTTGCGGTTCCGGGTCAGGTGGTCGAGGGCGGGTGCGCTGGTCAGGACGGTTTCGGGGATGCCGTTGGGGTTGAGGAACGCGGCGAGCTGGAGCATGGGTCGGGCCAGACCGGCCGGGCGCAGGGTGTCGGCGCGGTCGACGGACAGCGACCAGGCTGCCGCCGCGGTCTGGGTCTGGCCGTCGGGCAGGACCTCCGGGGCAGCGTCGGCGAGCAGGGTGGCACGGTCGGCCAGCCGAGCCCGGTAGGCGGCAGCACTGATGCCCGCATCGATGAGGTAGGCGGCCGCCTGAGACAACGCGAGCGGCAGGTGCCCTAAATCCTCGGCGAGCGCGGTCAGCTGTTCGTCGGGCTCGTGGCGCTCGCGGGCACCGAGTGCGGCGGTGAGGTAGGCGACGGATTCGGCCCCGGTGAACAGCCCGACCTTGATCAGACGACCGGCCAGGGCCAGGGCGGCGTCCTGACGGCGGGTGGTGACCAGGGTCCGGCCGTGCGGGCCGGCCGGCGGCCACAATCCGTTCAGGTCGGCGGGGTCGATGACGTCGTCGAGGACGACCAGCCACCGGCACGGCTCGGCGTTCGCCTTGGGTTCCAGCCAGGCCAAAAACGCGCCCGCGGCCGCTTCCCGGTCGGCGGGGTCGGCGCCCAGGATTTCCACGGCGGCCTGCGCATACCCGGACGCGGCCGCGGTGGCGTTGCTCGCGGTGATCCACACCAGCACATCCAGCTCACCGGCCCGCCAGGCCGTGCGGGCGTAGTCGGCGGCCAGCTGGGTCTTGCCCACCCCACCCATCCCGGCCAGCACCTGACCGTGCACGGTGTCCTGCCCCACCAGGACCGCAGCCTGCCCACCCGTGAGTGCCTCACGCAGCCGCACCACCTCGGCCCGAGTCTGGAAGCAGCCCGCCCGCGGCGGAATCACCCCCACCTGATGCGGCCACGCGGCGGGAGGCCGCGATGCTCCGTGGTAGTGGATGTTCTTGCCCGTGACCGGGCCGTTGAACAAACCACCCCGGAAATCGACGTGGTCCCGGTCCCCGCCCGCCACCAAAGCCCCCTCGAACACGGTCGGATCCAGCACCCCGACCGTACCCGCGCACCCACCCCCGCCACCGGCCGTTCACGACACGGCCGCCACCGGGAACAACGCTCCCGGTGGCGGCCCCTGGCCGTTGTCTACGACCCGTGTCCTTCCGGCCGTGGCCGTGGCCGTCAGCTCACCACGACCACCACGACGGGAGTGTTGAACCCGTTGTTGAAGCCGAACCCGTTGTTGAAGCCGAACCCGTTGTTGAAGCCGAAGAAGCCGTTGTTGCCGAAGCAGTTGCCCCGCCAGCCGTTGTTGAAGCAGCCACGGTTGGTGGACACGTGGGTCGAGGTTGCTGCCGACGCGGTACCTGCCGTGCTGATCGCGGCTCCGCCGAGCATCAGGACACCGACGGCGGACACTGCGGCGATACGCCGCGCACGATGTGCATTCATGGATCCACCTTCCTTCCACCCCTCGTGCGGCTTTCCGGGCACGAGACGGATGGCCGCGACCAGGGAGTGAGGAGTCCGGCGCGGGTAGGGGGTGCCGCACGACGAGTGGGAGAAGCAGGGCAGACGACGTCGGACACCCTGCGGTGCGGCTCTCACCGGAAATGCTAGCCGTCCGGTGACCACCCAGCATCCTGGGCAACCTTTGCCGCTTCCCATGCTTCCTACTCTCGGGGGATCATCCTCCTGGTTCTGTCCGACGAGAGAGGTTGAACGGGGATGTCCGAACAGGACAACTGGGAGCGCGATTTCGATCACAGATGGGCGAACTCCGCCGAGCACAAGGAGCCCTCCGCACGGGCCCGGATGCTCGCCGCCCGCTGGAAGGAGAACCCTCCGGACCCGGCGCCGTTCCGCGCCGACCCGGACCCGGTGGGGCCGCGGCGGTCGTCGTGGGTGTCGACGGTCGTGGTGCTGGGCTGCGTGGCCGCGGTGATAGTGCTGCTCGGGTACGCGCAGATGCGTTCTCCGTACTAGAGACAACGGGAGTTCAGGGGATGCGCGAGGGGGCTCGGGCCGCGCGACGGCTGGCCGAGGGCTCGGTGCTGCGGGACGTGATCGACACGAGCGACCCGAGCGCCTGGCTGGGACTGGACGAGCAGGTGCGGGCGGAGGAGTGGTACCTCCCGCCGTACGTCGTACCCGCCTGGGAGGAGACGGCCGGCGGGCGTTCGCTGACGGCCGCCCTGCACGCCGGCGGCCCGCTCACCGAGGGGCAGCTCGCACTCGCCCTGTGTCACCGGGACGGCCGGATCCGGCACAGGGCGCTGGGCCGGGTCGCCGGGTTTCCGGCGCTGCTGCCGCTGGTGGCCGTGCGGTGTACCGACTGGGCACAGCCGGTGCGGGATCGGGCCAGGGAGCGGTTCGCCGAGGCGCTGGACGCGGAGGCGGCCGCACGGCTCGCCCCGCTGGTCCGGCGCCTCGCCGACCGCCACCGGGGCGACTTCGCCCTCGGCCTGCTGAGCGAGGTGCTGCGGCGGGCGCCCGGCGAGCGGCTGGCGCCCCTCCTCGCCTCCTCCGACCGCCCGGTACGCCGCTTCGCGTACCGCCTCGCCGTCGAGGAGCGGCTGCTCTCCCCCGCCGAGCTGGCCCGCGCGGCCGCCCGGGACGACGACGCCGTCGTCCAGAGCCTGTGCGCCGATGCCGCCCTGGCCGCCATGGGGGAAGAGGACGCGGAGGAGGTGCTGGGGGCGCTGCTCGGCGCCCGCAGTCCGCGGGCCCGGTCCGCCGGGGTGACCGCGCTGCGGCGCCTGGAGCGGCCCGGGTCGGCCGTCGGGTTCCTGGCGGACCGGTCCGCGCTGGTTCGGGCCTGCGCCCGGTATGTCGTACGCCAGCACGGGACGGATCCGCTGCCCTGGTACCGGGACCGGTGCGCCGACCCCGGTGACCCCGCGCTGCCGCCGGGTGCCGCGATCGGGCTGGCGGAGTGCGGGACCCACGCGGACGCCGCCCTGCTGTGGCCGCTGCTGGACCACCCGGTGCCCGGCGTGCGGGCCAGGGCGGTGGCCGGGCTGCGCACGCTGGACGTGACGGATCTGCCGCGGATGCGGCGGCTGCTGGACGATCCGGCGCCCGGGGTCGTCGGCGAGGCCACCCTCGCCCTGCTCCCCTCGGCCGGACTGCTGCCCGAGGGGTGGCTGGCGGAGCGGCTGGCGGCGGGGCGGCCGCGCTGGGTACGGGTGTCGGCGTACCGGTTGCTGGACGCGCGCGGGGGCGTCGTACGGCTGCGGGCGGCCGTGGCGCTGCTCGGTGACACGGACGAGCGGCTGCGCACACGGGCCGAACTGGCCGTGCGGCGGACCCTGCCGTGGGGAGCGGACGCCGAGGTCGCGGAGCTGCTCGGCCGGGCCCGCGCCCACCTGGGCTGAGGCGCCCGGACTCACAGGAAGCCTTTGCTGCCCCTAGGTCTGCTCGCGACCTCCTTATGGCATTCCGCAGGTGCACACTGGACATCGGGACGAGTGCCTGACTGCGGGGTGATGCAAGATGCAGAGCCGCTTCCGGAGCGATCGGCGTCTGACCGTGCGGATGACGGTCACGATGTTCCTGCTCGGGCTGCTGTACGTGGCCTTCGTCGCCGCGTTGATCGTGTTGCTGAAGTCCTGGCTGCTGGTCGTGGTCCTGGTCGGGGCGATGTTCGTGGCGCAGTTCTGGTTCTCCGACCGGATCGCGATGTTCGCCATGCACGGGCAGGTCGTGGAGCGCGAGGAGTACCCCGAGCTGCACGCGGTGGTCGACCGGCTCTGCGCGATCGCGGACATGCCGAAGCCGGTGGTCGCCGTCTCCAACATGGACATGCCGAACGCGTTCGCGACCGGGCGCAATCCCGACCACGCCGTGGTCTGTGTGACCACCGGGCTGCTGCGGCGGCTGGAGCCCGCGGAGCTTGAGGGTGTGCTCGCGCACGAGCTGTCGCACGTGGCGCACAAGGACGTCGCCGTGATCACGATCGCGTCCTTCCTCGGGGTGATCGCGGGACTGATCGTCCGGTTCGCCTTCTACTCGCAGCTCTTCGGCGGCCGCAGGGACCAGAACACCGCCGTCGTGTTCGCGGCCGTGATGGGGGTCTCGGCGGCCGTGTACGCGATCAGCTTCCTGCTGATCCGGGCCCTGTCCCGGTACCGGGAACTGGCGGCGGACCGCGCGGCCGCGCTGCTGACCGGCCGGCCCTCGGCGCTGGCGTCGGCGCTCACCAAGGTCACCGGGGACATCGCCCGGATCCCGACCAAGGACCTGCGCACGGCACAGGCCTTCAACGCCTTCTACTTCACCCCGGCGACGGGCAAGGAGCCCGGCATCGAGCGCTTCTTCTCCACCCACCCGACCCTGGAGCAGCGGCTGGAGCAGCTCGGGCGGATCTCCGCGGAGCTGGGTGAGGCGGCCGCTCCCGGAAAGGCGGGCTGAAAACTTGCGACGGCTACGGAAGGCGGGCTGAACCTTGGGGCTGCTGGACATCCTGCTCGGGCGCACGAAGCCCGTCGCGCCCGACCTCGACCAGCTGTTCGCGCTGCCGTCGGCGGCCGTGACGCTCGAGGCCGCGGCCGGGTTCACGCCGACCGGCGAGGGCGCGGTGTGCTTCGCCACGGTCGAGGGCGCGGCCTTCGAACAGACCCGCCGGGAGGTCCAGGCACTGCTCGACGCGGACGCGGAACGTGGCGGAGGCCCCCCGGTGGAACTCGTCCAGGACGGCTACGGCTACTCCTGGCTGGTCTCCCGGCGGCCCCCGGACCAGCTGCCCCAGCTGGTCAACGACCTGCACGCGGTGAACAGCTCGATGGAGGTGAACGGCTTCGGGCCGCAGCTGCTGTGCTCCCTCGCCGCCTTCCGGGACGAGCGGGAGCGGCGTCTGGCCCTCGTCTACCTCTACAAGCGCGGCACCTTCTACCCCTTCGCGCCCCTGCCCGGCGCCGCCGAACGCCGGGACAGCGCGCTGGAGTTGCAGGTGAAGGCCGTGCTCGCGAACGACCTCAGGACCGAGCAGGACCTGAGCCGCTGGTTCCCGGTGTGGGGAGCCCCCGGCCTGTGACCGGGGGCTCGGCTGCTCACCTGCTCTTCTCGCGCTCCTGGCGCCGGGCCTCGAAGGGCCGCTCGCGCCGGTAGCGGCGCTCCCACCTGGCCTGCCGGTCCCGGCGCTCGCGGTAGGCCTGATAGGTGGTGGGCCCGCCCGGCTGCCCCCCTCCGGTGGACGGGGTCCGGCCCCGCCCGTACCGCACGTGGAGGAAGAGCACGGCGACGGCGGCGAGCCACCAGTTGTGGTTCCCGAATCCGAGGATCACCAGGACGGCGGTCCCGGACAGGACGATGGTGCCCATGACGGTCCTCCGTTCGCGTGGATGTGTGATCGGCGTGAAACCAGCGTAGGGACGCCGTCACTCGGAGTGCATCCCGATTTCCGTGAGTGAATGGGTGTCATGAGCGAGCCGATCCCCTTCACTCACGAGTACGACGGCGAACGCCTCAGCGGTCTGTACGGCGGCGGCTCCGGACGGGCCACCGTCGTCCTCCTGCACGGCGCGGGCAAGGGCAGCAAGGAGCGGCTGCGGCCGCTGCTCGCCGAGGCCGCCGCGCACGGCTGCCGCGCTCTGGCCTTCGACTTCTCCGGGCACGGCGAAAGCAGCGGCACGCTGGGCGAGTTGAGCCTGCGCCGGCGGTTCGAGCAGGCGGTCGCGGTGCTCGACGCGCACGCTCCGGCAAACGACCCGCTGGTCCTGGTCGGGTTCAGCATGAGCGGGCAGACGGTCGCGGATCTCGTGCGGCACTACGGCCCGCGCGTGGCCGCCGTGGGCCTGTGCGCGCCCGCGGTGTACGCGCCGGAGGCCCATGACCTGCCCTTCGGGAACAGCGGGGGGAGATTCAGCGAGATCATCCGTGCGCCCGGCAGCTGGCGGAACTCCCCCGCGCTCACGGCCCTGCGGGCGTACGAGGGCCGGGCGGTGCTCGCGGTACCGGGCACGGACGCGGTGATCCCGCCGGAGGTGACGGAGGCCGTCCAGGACGCGCTGGCGGCGCGCGCCCAGTACACCCGCTTCGAACTCCCGGATGCCGAGCACCGGTTGGGGCTGTGGTTCCGTGACCACGCCGAGGACCGGCGGGAGTTCGTCGCGTCCCTGCTGTGCGGGCTCGAGGAGCAGGGCTGGGCGGCGACGCGGCGGTGGGTGGCCGAGCGGCTTCCGCAGGGCCGTACGGTCGCCGGCTCCCGCCCGCTCCAGGGGGGTTGGTCCTCGCAGATACGCGGGCTCACCCTCGACGACGGTGAGGAGCTGGTGCTGCGTACGTTCGTGAAGCCCTTCTTCCGGCGGCACGCCCCGGGCCTGCTGTCCCGGGAGGCGGGTGTGCTCAGCCTGTTGGCGGGGCAGGAGGGCATCCCGGCCCCGGCGCTGGTCGCCGTGGACGCGACCGGCGAACACTGCGACCATCCCTCGCTGCTGATGACCCGGCTGCCGGGTCTGGTACGGGTGGACGAGGAGGACCCGGAGTCCCTGCACCGGCGCCTGGACCTGCTCGCCGCCCAGCTGGTCCGCATCCACACGGTCGTACCGCGGCAGCGGCCGCGTTCGTATCAGGCGTGGACCTCGCCCGAGCGGGCGCGCACCCCGGACGGACCGATGTGGGAGCGGGCGGTGGACGTGATCCGCCGCGACCCGCCGCCGTACGAGGGCCGCTTCCTGCACCGGGACTTCCACCCCGGGAACGTGCTCTTCACGGGGGCCGGGGACGGACTGTGCATCAGCGGGGTCGTCGACTGGGTGGAGACCTCGTGGGGTCCCGCCGACCTGGACGTCGCCCACTGCTCGACGGCCCTGGCGCTGCTGCACGGCCCGGGGTACGGCCTCGCCTTCCGGGACCGGTACGAGGAGCTGGGCGGTGTCCGGCTCGCGGACGGGCCGGACCACCTGTACTGGCGGCTGCTCGACGCGCTGGCCCACTCCCCCGACGCGCAGAAGCTGGCCAGCCCCTGGCGGGAGCTGGGCCGCACGGATCTGACGCCGGAGGTGCTGGCCGGGCGGCTGGAGGCGTACGTGCGCGGGCTGCTGGAACGGTACGGCTGAGCGACCGGTCACACCCCCGGCTCGGCCTGCACCACCCCCGCCGCGATGGCCGCGCCGAGGGTGGCGTGGTCGGCGGTGGTCCGGTCGGCGTAGGACACGGCGAAGTCGGCGACGGCGTGGTCGAAGGTGTCGGCACCACCGAGGTAGGCGGCGATGGCGATGCGGTCGCCGGAGCGGGCGTGGGCGCGGGCCAGGGTGGTGCCGCACAGCCGGGCGTAGGCGAGCAGGCCGGCCGGGTCCAGACCTGCGACCTCGGCGGAGCCCTTCATGTCGCGCAGCTGACGCCAGTAGAAGGAGCGGCCCTCCGGCCCGCTCATCCAGCCGAGGAAGATGTCGGTGGCGGACTGCAGCAGCCGCTGCCCGGCGACCACCCGGTGCCCGGGGTGGACGTACGGCCCGCTCGGCAGATGCTCCTCGAGCACCGAGGACCGCGCCTCCTTGATCTGCAGGAACAGCGGGTCGTCGGCGTCGCGCCCGGCGAGCAGCACGATGAAGCAGCGCATGCCGACGCTGCCGACGCCGACGACCTTGCGGGCGGCGTCGACGAAGTGGTAGCGGTCGAGGAGATGGCGGCGCTCCTCGGCGAGGGTGGAACGGTAGTCGCAGAAGATCTTGCGCAGGGAGGCCATGTCCGGCGCGCCCGCGGGTTCCAGGAGCGGCGGGTCGTGGACGATCCGGCGCCGCCCGTCCACCACCTCGGTCAGGCTGCCCAGCGCCTGGAGGCTGGTGCGGCGGCGGGCCCGGGTGAGGGTCGACTCCAGGCGGCGCCGGCGGCGGGCGGAGCGGACGAGCGGCAGCAGGCTCTCGGCGTCGACCTGCTCGTACCAGACGGCCAGCTCCCCGAGTCCGGCCATGCGGCGTATGGCCGTGCGGTACCCGGCGGCGGCCGCCCGGGCCGCGGCCCGTTCCCCGGCCCTGGTGTGCCCGTTCTCCCGGGCGGCCACGGTCACACTGGCCGCGAGCCGTTTGACGTCCCACTCGAAGGGCCCGGGGTGGGTCTCGTCGAAGTCGTTGAGGTCGAAGAGCAGGCTGCGTTCCGGGGAGGCGTAGAGCCCGAAGTTGAGCAGGTGGGCGTCGCCGCACAGCTGCACGGTGAGCCCGGTGTGCGGCTGGGCGGCGAGGTCGGCCGTCATCACCGCGGCGGCGCCGCGCAGGAAGGCCAGCGGCGAGCCGGCCATCCGCCCGTACCGGATCGGCAGCAGCTCCGGCAGCCGGTCCCGGCCCTGCCGCTCCAGTACGGCGACGGGATCGCGCCGGCCGGCGGACGGGAGCCAGAGGGCGTGCGCGGAGCGGGGGGCGTGCTTTCGGGCCTCTTTGCCGCGCCGGGCCCGGTCCTCGGGGGTACCGCGCCGGAAACGCTCCTCGGGGATGCTCATACGGCAGCCTCTCTCTGCGGGGCCTCGCCCTTCCCGTCACCTCCTGTTCGCAGTGAAGGGCGTGGGGGTGGGCGTGCGCATGCCGGGCACGCCGATCGGGTGACGGTGCCGACTGTCAGTGGCGTCGGCGACGATGCGGGCAGGGCATGGTGGACCGACGGGGAGGTCGGCATGGGTGACGGACGGCGGCACATCGACGTGGCGGAGCGGCGGGCCCGGCTCGCCCTGCGGCACCGTCTGGCGGGCCCGGCGCGGGCGGCGCGGCCCGAGGAGGTCGCCGAATCGCTGGTGGCCCTGCACGGCACGGACCCGGCGACGGTGTACCTGGCGGTGGCGGCGCGGCTCGCCGACCCGGCGAAGGCGGTGCCGCAGACGGAGCGGGCGCTGTACGAGGACCGCACGCTGGTCCGCATGCACGGCATGCGGCACACGGTGTTCGTGTTCCCGACCGGGCTGACGGCCGTCGTCCACGCGTCGACGGGCCTGACGGTGGCCGCCCGCGAGCGGACCTCCCTGCTCAAGGACATGGCCAGGGCGGGCGCCCCGGACGCGGACTGGCTGGCGGAGGTCGAGGCGTCCGCGCTGGCCGCGCTGGGCCGGCGCGGCCAGGCGACGGCGGCGGAGCTGACCGCGGACGAGCCGCGTCTGCGCGAGCAGTTCGTGTACGCGGCCGGGAAGAGCTACGAGGGCGTCCACACGGTCTCCTCCCGCCTGCTTCGGGTGCTCGGCGTCGAGGGCAAGGTGGTCCGCGGCCGTCCGCTCGGCTCCTGGACGTCCGGCCAGTTCCGCTGGGCGCCGGCGCCCGAACATCCCGAACTGGACCCGGCGCGGGCCCAGGCGGACCTGCTGGAGCGCTGGCTGCGGGCGTGCGGCCCGGCGACGGAGGCGGACCTGAAGTGGTGGACGGGCTGGCGGGTCACCGAGGTCCGGCGTGCCCTGTCCGCGATCGGCGCCCAGGAGGTCTCCCTGGACGGGGGCACGGGTTACGTCGCCGACGGGGACACGGAGCCGGTCGCGGCCCCCGGGGAATCCTGGGCGGCCCTGCTCCCCGGGCTGGACCCGACCGCCATGGCCTGGCAGCAGCGCGACTGGTACCTCGCCCCGGAGCTGCGCCCCAGCCTCTTCGACCGCAGCGGCAACGTGGGTCCGACGGTGTGGTGGGACGGCAGGGTGGTGGGCGGCTGGGCCCAGCGGGCGGACGGGGAGATCGTCTGGCGCATCACCGGGCCGGGCGTACGCCGGGAGGCCGAGGCGGCGGTCGCGGCGGAGGCGGAGCGGCTGCGGGGGTGGCTGGGGGCGACGAAGGTGACTCCGCGCTTCCGGACGCCTCTGGAGCGGGAGTTGTCGGCGTGGGGGGGGGGGGGGGGGGGGGGGGGGGGGGGGGGGGGGGGGGGGGGGGGGGGGGGGGGGGGGGGGGGGGGGGGGGGGGGGGGGGGGGGGG
>NZ_JBWKFN010000046.1:0-60696 GCF_056434245.1 Streptomyces sp. NPDC044064 | reverse complement strand
CCCCCCCCCCCCCCCCCCCCCCCCCCCCCCCCCCCCCCCCCCCCCCCCCCCCCCCCCCCCCCCCCCCCCCCCCCCCCCCCCCCCCCCCGCGGCGGTGGAGACCCGGCCGACGTCGTCGGCTCCGTCGACGAGGCGCTCGCCCGGTGGGCGCCCGAGCAATTCTGCACCGGCGTGCTGTGTCGGCTCGACGCCGAGACCGGAGTGCTGCGCTGGGTCAATTGCGGTCACCCGCCACCGCTGCTGGTCCGTGCCGAGCGGGTGGTCGCCGGGGCGCTGGACAGTCCCCCACAGCCGCCGATCGGCCTGGCCGGTCCACTCGCCCCGGTAGCCCGGCAGGTCCACGAGACGACACTGGAACCGGGCGATTGCGTCCTGCTCTACACAGACGGTGTCGTAGAGGCGCGCGACGCGGACGGGGCGGAGTTCGGCCTCGCCCGGTTCACCGACTTCATCATCCGCTCCAACGCCGCCGGCGAGCGCCCGGCCGAGGTGCTGCGGCTGCTCATCCACGCCATCCTCGATTACCAGCGCAACCAACTGCGGGACGACGTGACCATCCTGCTCTTCGAATGGCGCCCGCAGCACTGGTGAATCGGTGGGTGCGCCCTGCTGCGCGTCTCCACCTCTGCCCGCTGTTCACGCCCGACGCAGTACGGAGCGGCCCGCGAAGCGAGCCGAGTCACCCAACTCCTCTTCGATCCTGATCAGTTGGTTGTACTTCGCCGTGCGGTCGGAGCGGGAGAGCGAGCCGGTCTTGATCTGACCGCAACCGGTCGCCACCGCCAGATCCGCGATGGTGGTGTCCTCCGTTTCGCCCGAACGGTGCGACATGACAGCCGTCCAGCCCGCCTGGTGGGCCGTGGCCACTGTGGCCAGCGCCTCGGTCAGAGTCCCGATCTGATTGACCTTGACCAGGACCGAGTTGCCGACGCCGGTGCGGATGCCCTCGCGCAGCAGCGTCTCGTTGGTGCAGAACACGTCGTCGCCGGTGAGCTGACAGCGGTCGCCGACGCGGGCGGTCAGCTCGCGCCAGCCGTCCAGGTCGTTCTCCGCCATCGGGTCCTCGATGGAGACGACCGGGTAGGCGTCGATGAGCTTGGCCAGGTAGTCGGCGTGCTCGGAGGGGGTACGGCGCACCCCCTCGCCCGCGTAGTCGTACATCCCGTCGCGGAAGAACTCCGACGACGCCGGGTCCATGACCAGGCCGATGTCAGTGCCGGGGCGGTAGCCAGTGCGCTGGATGGCGGTCATCACGAAGTCGAGCGCCTCCTCGGCGGTGCGCAGCGCGGGTGCGAAGCCACCCTCATCGCCGACGCCCGTGGAGTGCCCGGCAGCCAGCAGATCGCGGCGCAGGGTGTGGAAGACCTCGCTGCCCATGCGGACGGCTTCGGCGAAGGTGTCCGCGCCCACGGGCGCGATCATGAACTCCTGGAAATCCAGCGGATTGTCGGCGTGGGCACCGCCGTTGACGATGTTCATCATCGGCAGCGGCAGGAGGTAGGCGTCGGCACCGCCGAGGTAGCGGTAGAGGGGCCGGCGGTGGGCCGCCGCGGCGGCCTTGGCGGCGGCGAGGGAGACGCCGAGGATCGCGTTTGCGCCGAGCCGGGACTTCGTGATGGTGCCGTCGAGGGCGACCAGCGCGGCGTCGAGACCCGCCTGGTCCACCGCGTCCCGGCCGCGCACGGACGCCGCGATCTCCCCGTTGACGTGAGCCACCGCGCGGTCGACGCCCTTGCCGTGCCAGCGCGCGGAGTCTCCGTCGCGCAGTTCCACGGCTTCCCGGGCACCGGTGGAGGCGCCGGAAGGGACAGCCGCGCGCCCCAGGGACCCGTCGGCCAGGAGGACGTCGACCTCGACCGTGGGGTTGCCCCGGCTGTCGATGATCCGGCGGGCGGTGACGGTCTCGATGGTGGCGTCGACGGTTCCGACTGCCTTTGCGGACATGGGAGGTCCTTCCCGTTGTCGTGTGCCGTGGCTCCGGCTGCGACAACGCTGGCGCTGGGCCGGACAACGCCAAACCATACAGCAATGCTGCTCAGTTTAGCTGCGCAGATTTGCTGTACAGCATTGCTGTGCAGGTCAGGTGCACAGCTTTGCTGACCAACGGGGTAAAGTGCCCTATGCCCACCTCGGAAGCCGCCGCCATCGCCGCCGAACTGCGCACCGCGATGGGCAAGCTCACCCGACGCGTCAACCACGAGGACCGCATCCCGCTGGGCCAGGTGGCCGTGCTTGGTGCACTCGACCGCGACGGCGCCATGACCACCAGCGATCTCGCCGCCGATCAGCGCGTACGCCCCCAGTCGATGGCCCGGGCGGTGGGACTGCTCATGGAACAGAAACTGATCACGCGCCGGGCGCATCCCACGGACGGCCGGAAGTCGCTGGTCGAGCTGTCGGACGCGGGCCGGGCCGTGCTCGAAGCGGAGCGCGGCCGCAGGGTCGGTTGGCTCGCGCAGGCCATCGAGGCCGAACTCACGGATGAGGAGCGGGAGCTGCTGGCCCGCAGTGCCGCCCTGCTGGAGCGGCTCGCCACACGCTAGTTCGCCGAGGGCCCACCTGCATGCGGCCGGGGCCCGCCAAAAGGGGGCCCCGGCCGGCGAACCCGACGCAGGCATGTTCGTCCGGTCCGCCCGGTGATCCAGGCGAACCGCCTAGAACCGGTCCATCAGCCAGGTGCACAGCTCCTCGGTCGGAAGGGTGTGCGGGGTTGTCGTGGACGAGCAGCGGAACTCGTCCACGCCGCTCTGGGAGGGGTCCAGGCCGTCGACCCTCGCGTACAGGTCCTCCTGCCGCCCGAAGTCCAGGATGTCGACCGCGCTGACCGACGGGACGAAGCACACGTGCGGATGCCGCAGGTCCGCCTCGCCGCCGGCCTCGATCATCGAGTCGGCGAGGATCTGGTACGTCGCGAGCGTGCCGCCCGGTGCGCCGTCCAGCTCCGGGAAGCCGCTGGTCGTGATGGTCCGCTCGGTCGGCGGGAACTTCCGGTTCAGGTAGGCGACCGTCACGTCGTCGCCCTGCGCCTGGGCGTAGAAGGTGGTGCCGGGGTAGCGGACGTCGAGCCGCAGCGTGACCTCGCCGGGCTCGACGTCGGGCAGCCCGATGCCGTCGCCGCGGCCGTTGGCGACGGCCAGCTTGCGCGGGATCCGCGGCCACTGGCCGACCCGGTCCAACTCGTTGAGCAGCGCCGTGCGCTCAGGGGCCACCCCGATCTTCTGGGTGGTCTTGTCGTAGTGCTGCCACAGCATCTGCCGCGCGGCCGGGCTGTTCATCTGCTGCTCGAACGGATGGGGCTTGAGGTTCAGGCCGTACGGCAGCAGGTACGCGAACGCCTGGACGCCGACGGGGATGGAGGCACCGCGGTGCGGGGTGTCGAACGAGAAGTACACGCCTGTCTGGTGCTCGTCCTCGTGGAAGTCGGTCTCCATCCTGGCGAGGGTGTAGCGCGCGATGAGGCCGCCCATGCTGAAGCCGCCGACGATCAGCCGCTCGTTGCCCGTGCGACGGGCGATGGCCTCACGGATGGCCCCCTCGACCGCGTTCGAGTTGGTCAGGATGGAGTCGGTGCGGTTGTCGAAGCCGAGCAGGATCACGTCCTTGTGACGCCGGCGAAGTTCGCTGATGAGGGGGTAGTCCTCGCCCTCGAGGAACTCGTAGAGCTCCTTGAGCTTGCTCTTGCCGTGGTTGAAACCGTCGGCGATGATCACCGGCCGGGTGAGGGTGGTGTTGCCCTCGCCGTAGAAAACCCAGGTGAATCCCTTGTCGACGGTCCACTCCTCGTCGAAGTCCGGTACCTCGACCGGATGAGAGGGGGAGTCGAGCGGGTCGCCGATGGTGAACGGCGTGACGGGGGGCTCGGTCTTTTCGGACACAGTCGCACTCCTCGTGGGTGGGGGAGAGGGGGACGACAACATCATGTGGCATATTCCGGGCAAATCGCCTGTCGGAAATTCCGCGGAAGCCATGCACCCCTTGTCGGCCCGCGTGTGTCGTACAGCGCGTCAGGACCTTTGGGGGGATCTGGGGGATCGCGGGGCTGAGAACATCCCCACACGGCAGCAGCACATGCGCGTACGGCCGTGCCTCGCCCGTGCGGACCACCAGCCGCGCGCCCGGCGACAGGTCCCTCAGTTCCTCGTGCGAGACGTACGCCAGTCGGGTGAAGTGCCGCTCCAGCGGCCCTGCTGCCTGAGGCCCGCCGCCCCGCATCGACGTCCGGTCCGGGAGCAACGGCTCGATGCCCGGAAAGGAACCCCCACTGGTCGGGCACACTGTGGCTTGCTGAAACAAGCCATGTGTGAGGTGAGGAACCCGCGTATCGATGTGGGGAATCCCTGCCGAACTTTCATTCGAGCATTCCGCCACTCGGGGAACCTCATGTCATCGGATCTTCGGGAGACTCGGAGCGCGACGAATGTGACGGCATCACCTCTGCTCCGCGTCAGGATCGACCATCACCCACGGCAGGTCCTCGAACTGCGCGACGATCCGGCTCCAGCCACCGCTTCGCGCACCGCCGGTGGGAGCGGCATCGTCCAGCCAGATCTCCGTGCCCGGCGGAAGGTCCTCCGGTCCGCGCTCGGTGCCGATGACGAGGGTGAACTCGGGGTCATCAGGACTGCTCCGGCTGTAGTACGTGTCTCCGTCGCGCCACGCTTCCAGGGCGAAGTCCGCAAGGATCGCCCGCCCATGGCGGCCATCGGGAAAGTGCAGAAGCAGAGTGTCGCCTCGCACGGGCACGTCGGTGTCAGCGACATGGGCGGCCAACGCCTTGATGGGGACGGCAGGCTCGACCTGGAGACCGAAGCCGGTGCGGTGCGAGCCGCTCACGGTCACGATGTGGTACGGCACGCCATATCTTCCCACCCTCGTGGTGTTTTCCCACAAGCAGGGCGCCGGTGGGGGTCGGTGGGCAGAACACCGCGTCGCCTCAGACGTCGGAGTCCTGCAGCAGTTCCGCCACCGTGAACCGGGTGACGAACGACTGCCACGCCCCGTCGATGACGAGCAGGAACCCGTCACTCTGGCGCAGGAGCCGACGGCGCTTGGGGCTTCTTGGGTGCTCGGGTGAGTAGCTCCGCGCCCGCCGTTCCAGCTCTGCGAGCGCCTCCTCGCGCGGTCCGGTGATGTGAGCCACCACGTGTGCCTCAGTGTGCTTGCGTTCCCCGGCACCCATGGTCGTCTCGATGACAAGCCCCCACGTCGTCACGTTCCTCGCCCCTTCACCTCTCGTATCTCGCCATACCTTAGGAGAAATGGCGTAACCGGCGGAGCTGCATGCCGTCGCTGTGTGGGCAGACCTGTCGGACGCGACCTAGGCGCCCGCCGAACGGCGACTGAGGATGGGCTCGGCCAGGAGCCTCGCCATTCCGCACAGGGTCTGGCCGTGCTGGGCGAAAAGTTCGTCACGCGAGTCGAAGTGGCCGAGGTCCGCCAGGATGTAGGCCGACAGATCGCAGGCGGGGCCGGCGGCCGGGCAGACGGTCGCGCCGTCCCAGTCGATCGCTGTCCTGGACAACGCCTCGAAGAGGGTCTCCGTGCCGGCGTTGGTGAAGCCCTCGGTGCTGCCTTCGCTCAGCTCGTTGAGGCCGCCGAAGAGTTCCGAGACTGTCAACCAGGGCGCGGTGAGGTGTTCCTTCGGTGACAGTCCGTCAAGGTGGAACTCCGGCCATGCGAGCACAACTTGGTGCGGGACGAACCGATGGAACTGCAGGAAGCGCGGATACCAGAACCTCCCGTCCACCAGCAGGCCACGCACCCGCGTGGCCACCCCGGACGCCCGTGCCACGGACTCCAGTACCGCCAGCCGCTGGCTGCACGAGCCACGGCCGCGGCGAAGCACCTCGGACACGGGCCGCTCGTCCTGAACCGAGTACACCGGCTGCACAACTTCGGCGATGCATCGGTGGGCCTGACGCAGCACTGCTATCCGGTGGTCGGGACCTGAGTTGTCCCTCGACTGCGCAGGGATGTCGCTGCAACCCCCTATGTGATCGAGCAATCCAGAATTCGCCCGTCGCTGGTGCCGATGAGCATCCGACCAGGTTCGGCGAGGGCCAGTGCTG
The DNA here is from genome assembly GCF_056434245.1 of Streptomyces sp. NPDC044064. NCBI lineage: Bacteria > Bacillati > Actinomycetota > Actinomycetes > Kitasatosporales > Streptomycetaceae > Streptomyces > Streptomyces sp. NPDC044064. The sequence goes on along the minus strand of NZ_JBWKFN010000046.1, from coordinate 54,628 downwards.
TTGGCACGGCGCGCACCGCGGCTACGGTGAGGTGCCGACGCCAACGCACCGTGCCGTCATGCAGATTCAGCCCGACGATCTCGCCATCGTCGTAGGTGACATAGACGGTCTCCGCGTCGCAATCAAGGCTGGTGGCCTTCCGGTTCGTGCGGAAGACCCAGGCCGGCTGGCCATTCGTCGGCCGGCGTCGTACGACGAATGAGCCGTCGGGCTGCAACCCGTGGCCGTGGTGGACGGTGCCGGCATGGACGAGGGCACCATCTGCGGTCTCTGCTCCAGGACCGGCGAAGTGTGTCTCACCTGGTATCCAGGAGTAGGGGAACAGCCGTCTGACGTCTGCCTCTGTCGGCTCGCGCGGGCGTTCGGCAACCGGCATCGCCTTCAGGGCGGCTGCGACGAGCCATGTTTCTCTCGCTTCGGGGTTCCGCTCGCCCTCCGCGTGCACGGTCTCGCGGGAGTAGATCCGGCTGCCGCGCCGGATGCGGAGCCTGCTCCGCTCTCCGGCTGATCCTGCGGGTGCGAGGGCTGGCATGCCGTCAGCACTGCGCACCAGAGACATCGGGGCACAGGGAGTGAGGTGGTCGAGCTGTGCCCCGGCCTCCAGCGAGAGGCGGACCACGGCCTGAGGTGGCTTCCCCCACTCGGGCCGCATCAGACCGACCCAGGCCGATTGCTCATCTGCCGCGATGACAAGGTCCCGGCCGCCCTCGTCGTCCAGAACAGCCCACTGCCGCTGTCCCGACGGCAGCCAGGACTCCAGTTGGATCCCGTCAAGCGTTGCCAGGATCCTGCCGTCGGACAGCTCCTCGACTGCGCGGACGTTGCACCGCGGATCCCAGTCCGCGCTGAGGGAGGAGACCGTCCGACGAGCGTCATCCCGGCCGTCGGGGCGCGGAGCCGTCACTCGTGGTCCGGCCAGGTCGTACGAGGTGATCGAACTGGCTGATACGGCCCTCCAGTCGGGCCGACTCACCACCGCGACGTGCCCCTCGCCCCATGCGTCTTTGTCCTGCCAGTCGTCAGGCGGTGCCATCAGCACACGCAGGTCCTGTTCGTTGAGCCATTCCAGGCCCAGGACCTGGCGGCCGAGCTCGTGCTCGATGAGCGACGTGGGCCTGCCCGACTCCAAATCCAGCAGGAGCAGTTCCCCTTCGAAGAAGTAGCCGCCGTCGTAGCTGCCCGTGCCGACAGCCAGGAGGGGCAGCACGGGGTGGAAGGCCATTGCGTGCACGGGGTACCGCGCACGGAGAAGCGCTCGGCAGGCCAGATCGTCCGTGCCGTAGACGCCAACCGGTGCATTGCTGCCGAACTCCTGCATGCCCGCCAGCGCCGTGTGTGTGCCCGCCACTGCCAGCAGGCGGCGCCGCTCGTCGTCGACCGCGAGAGTGGGTTCACCAACCTCGGCGAAGGGACGGTCACCGAGGATTCGGTCGATGCGGAACGGGATGGTCATGGCAATGATCTTCGCAAGGGGCGAAGGCTGCGGGAAAGCACGAACCTCAAGAAGCCGTAGAGAAGACCCCGTACCCCCGTCGAGGTCGCATCGGTGCGTTGTGGCTCTCAGGGAACAACTAGATCGCCCGCGACTCACAAAGGAGAAGGGCTGACACTCAGCACCTCTCCGGCCAGCGCGCCGCCGCCGGTGGCGATGCCTCCGACGGGTTCGGGTGCCGGGAAAGGCGGCTTGTCCTGGTGGCAGGTCGTTCCGACGGGCGGGAGGGTGCCGTCGACGAAATAGCGGCTCTCGTACGCCTGCACACAACTGCTGGGATTTATCAGCGCGGTGTGACCGTACCCCTCGTGGGTGAGCAGGCGGGCGTCGGCCAGTTCTCTGGCCATCGCCTGCGCGTCCGCGTAGGGAGTGGCCGGGTCGTAGGTGGTGCCGATCACCAGGACGGGGTGTGCCGTCGGCCTGTTCCACGGGCCGCGGTAACGGTCGGCCGCCACGGCGGGCCAGGAGATGCATGCCGCGGCGGCCCACGTCCAGTACCGTCCGGCGTCGCCCGCGCGGGCGGCGGCTGCTTCCTCCAGGGCGGGATAGACGGCCGGGTCATGAGGGTTGGGACTGTCGCCGCAGAACACCGCGCTCGCCTGTTCATCGCCCAGGTACGGATTCGGATGCGGGACCGGCGGTGCAGGCGGGAGCGGGGCCGCCCGGGGCACCTGGCCCTGCCAGAGCTTCTGGAGCCTTTCGGCGAGGTTCGTCCATCCGGGGCGGACGAAGTAGAGGCTGCTCACCACGTCGGCGACCGTACGGCCGTAGGTCCACTCGCCAACCGGGTGGGCCCGTAACCGCTGCATCAGCTGGTCGAACTTGCCCCGGGTCGCCTGTGCGCCGCCGGCGGAGAAAGGGCAGCCGGCGGTGGCCGTGGAGCCGCACAGGGACAGGAACCGGTCCAGGACCGCTGCCGCCGCGCGGTCCGTGCCCATGCGCAGGAACGTCGTGGATCGGGGAGCCGCGTCGGACGCGTGATTCGTCCAGGCCTGCGGGTCGATGTTGCTGTCCAGCGCCATGGCGCGGACCTTGTCGGGGAAGAGGTTGGCGTAGGTGGCGCCCAGGAACGTGCCGTAGGAGGTTCCAAGGTAGGTGAGTTGCGGTTCGCCCACCGCACGGCGGAGCTGGTCGAGGTCGCGAGCGGTCTCGGCGGTCGACACATGGCGCAGCAGCTCGGGGTCACGCCGTTCGCAGCGCTTGGCCAGATCCCGGTACGCGGCGATCAGGGACGCCCGCTGCTGTGCGCCGACCGGGACACCGACCGGTCTGCCCGCGTCCCATGCGGCGGCTTCTTGCGGATTCGCGAAGCAGTTCACCGCGGTGCTGTTGCCGACTCCGCGCGGATCCCAGCTCACGATGTCAAAACGCTCCCGTACCTCGCGCGGGAAGGACGCGTAGTTCTGCGGCATCTGCACGGTGCCGGGTCCGCCGGGTCCGCCGGGGTTGAAGAACAGGGTGCCGATGCGCCGTCCGGGGTCCGTCGCCTTCCGCTTGATCACCGCCAGCTCGATGTGGCGACCAGCGGGTTTCCTGTAGTCCAGCGGCACCACGGCAGTGGCGCAGTCGAACGGACTGCCTCGGACGCAGGCTCTCCAGTCCAGCTTCGGGGCGGACACCGAAGGCGCCGGCGCGCTGCCGGCCGCGTTCAGGTGCGGCCCGGCCAGTACCGTCGAGCAGGTCAGCACCGCGGCGAGGGCCGCGGCACAACGCCTGCGGTCGAGTATGGGGCCAACTATGAGCATGCATCCCAAACCACCGTGATGCGCCAGGGTGCGCGAGCCGGCCGCGTCCGAATGGCGTAGCCACAGGCTCCCCGGTCAGTCCCCGTGGCGCACGGCGTGGATCATGACGAACGCCTGGGCGCGGATGCCGAAGAGGAAGCCGGGGTCACCAGCGGGACATCAACCAGTGGCTGTGACCAGTACTGCCTGACGGGGTTCTAAACGACGCAGAATTCGTTGCCCTCGGGGTCCTGCAGAAGGACGGCGTAGTGCTCCATGCTCGGCTCGTCCGTGATCCGCAGGACGGTGGCACCGGCTCCGATGAGCCGCTCCACCATGGCTGTGACCCGCTGAGTGCGGTCCGTCAACGGGACCTCGCGCCCTCCGCCCACCTTCAAGTCGAGGTGCATCCGGTTCTTGGTGACCTTCGGCTCGGGGACCTGCTGAAACCACACCCGCGGCCCCTGTCCCGCTGGATCGATGATCGATTCCGCCGTCTCCCCGGCTCCGGCGGGCAGCTCCTCCTCGGGCACCCCCATGCCCGCCCAGTACTCCCGCCATGTGGAGTGCCCACCTGGCGGAGGCTCTGGCACGTATCCCAGAGCCTCGGCCCAGAAGCTCACCAGCCTCTGCGGGTCAGCACAGTCGATCACCAGCTGCAGCGTCATCTCCATACCCGGAGAATGCCAGGCGGGTCTGACAACGTCGGCCACGGCTGCCCAGACCTCCCCGTGCGAGCTGCACAGCTAAGTCCTCTCACCCGGCGTCCTCAGCCTGTCCGAGCCCGGATTCACCCCCGTCGAATTGGCACCGCTGCTGGCGGACACCGATTCCACTTCGCCTACGTCCTGCGGCGTGAGGTCGAGGTCGGAGATCTCGTCGTCGCTGGGTCCCTCTGCCTCTCTTCGGGCCTTGCGCCGGTCATTGAGAAGCGAAAAGGCAACAGCGGCGAAATAGAGCACCCAGATCGGCGAGGCCAGCGCCAGCATGGTCAGCGGGTCCGTGCTCGGCGTCGCCACGGCTGAAAAGACCGTGATCCCCACGATCATGCCGCGCCACCAGCCGAGCATCCGTCGGCCGCGCAGCACACCAGTGAGGTTCAGCATCACCAGCAGCAGCGGCATCTCGAAGGAGAGGCCAAAGACGACCACCATGCGGGTGACGAGGTCGAGCAGATCGTCCAGCGGCAGCAGATTCTCCACCTTGTGCGGGGTGAAGCCGATCAACACCTTTGCGGTCGTGGGCAGCACCTTGTAGGCCATGAAGGCGCCGCCGAAGAACAGGGGAACGCCCGCGCCGACGAACGCGTAGGCGTATTTCCTCTCGTGTTTATGCAGGCCGGGGGCGACAAACGCCCACAGTTGGTACAGCCATACCGGCGAGGCCAGCACGAAGCCGGCCATCAGGGACACCTTGAGCGCCAGGGTGAAGGGCGCGAGCAGACCGTTGATCGTGATCCGTGCGCAGGCGGTGTCCGCGGGTTGCTTGGCCAGATCGGCGAAGGACGTTGGGCAGCCGACCGAGTCCAGCACCGGCCTGGTGACGAAGTTTACGATGCCCTTGTAGGCGAAGGCCGCGGCGATCGTGATGACCAGGATGGCAAGGACGGCCTTGGCGAGCCGGTTGCGGAGCTCACGAAGGTGCTGCGCGAGCGGCATCCGCCCCTCGGAATCCTTCTGCTTGTTGCGGGCTGACTGGGGCACGCCGCATCCTCATCTCGTGCGGCAGACCGGAGACTACCGGCCTTGCATTAGTACGTGATCGTCTCCGTCACCCGGTGGGGCGCGAGCTCGCTACGACGACGGTTGCGGTCGGTGGCGTGCCCAGGAGGCAGTTGGTCCAGGTCGGCACCACTTACCGCGAGCTGATCGCGGGGATGAGCCAGGGCGCGCAGGACCGGGCTCAGTCCGAGTGGCCGGTCGTACTGTCCGTGGGCTCGGTGCGGGCGGTGGCGGTGTCTCCGGGAGTGCCCGGGATCGTCCGCGGTCCCGGTGCAGGTTCGGACTCGGGGCGCGGCTCGTTCGCGGCGCCGTCGTCCTTCATGGCCTTGGTCTCACTCTTGAGGATCCGCATGGACTTGCCCAGCGCCCGGGCCGTGTCGGGTAGTTTCTTCGAGCCGAAGAGCAAAGCCACCACGGCGACCAGGATCAGCAAGTGCCAGGGCTCCAGGGCGTTGCGGAACATCGTCACACCGCCCCTTCGAACGTGTCGGTCTTCATACCTGCCCCGGCGATCCGTGCCGTTTGTTCCTGGGCGGCAATGGTGGGACGCTGCTGGACGCGGTCGATGTGTTTCACCGGTGTCCACCGCTCGCGCCATCGGGAGATTCCTACGGCGTCGTCCAGCCGGGCCTCGCAAGTGAATTCGCCGCCCGTCGGCGCGGCGACCGCGGAGTGCTCGACCAGCAACGGGCTTATAGCGAAGCACAGTTGACAGCCTGTCTCCTTCTTGGCCGCTCGCGCCGGCTGCCCGGCCCGCGGAGCGTGCGAGGGCGTTTGGGCCGGTTGGAGGCTCGGCCGCTGCCTCGGGCAGCAACCACGTTCGGGCACCTGGAACAGCAGACGGGTCATCGTGTTCGGCCACGGTGCGTTCATCGGCTTTCCCTGCTGTGACCGTTCCTGTCGCCGACCGGCGCGATGTGCACGCGTGCCTGTCGGGCATGGGAAGCGACGCGAGTGGAGTGGGTCGACGGCTGCGGGAGCATCCCGGGTGTCGATGTCGTTGCGGTTCATGTCTCCTTCTTCCTGTCGGATCAGGGTCGATTCAGGTCCCGGGGCGCCCGGCGGTCGTCCAGGCGGCGTACTCCTGGCGGACATAGAGGCGGCGGCTGGGGGCGAGCGCGATGGCGTCGGGATGGTGCGGGCCGGCCACCAGTTCGGGATGGCTGCGGTCGAGCAGGGCGAGTTGTTCGGCGGTTGCTGCGGCGGCTGCGATCGGGCCGGGGCCGGGGTCGTCCAGGGCCATCCGGTCCATGAGGGCGGCCTGGCGTAGCCGCCAGGTGCGCTCGGCGACTGTCAAATCGACCGGGGGTCCGGTGACGTGCCTGGCCTGGCGGCCGTCGCGTTCGGCCCCGAGAGCGAGCACTTGGTGTATTTCGCGGCGCAGGTCTGGCGCATTCGCGTACGCCTCGTGCGGGGGCGGAGCGCTGATGCCCTCGCCGCTGTTCGGGGCACGGCTGGTGGGGTGCGAAGGCCCACTCGGCGGGTCGTCGCGGGACCAGGCGCCGCAGCTGCCCCCGGTGACCCGTCGCTGTGCGGCGGTGCCGGCCCCGGCAGCGGGTCGCAGTCCGTGCGGAACGTCCGGCCCGGTCATGGCGAGCACCTCAGGCAGGCGCGGACCTTGCGGCCGCTGCGTGTTTGGTGGACCTCGGTCGACTGGGCGAGGTGCTGGACGATACTGGTGCCGCGGCCGTGTTCGTCGGGGGCGGTGTCGGGGCGATGGTGTTCCACGGTCGTACCGGAGTCAGTGACCACGATGTGCAGAGTGCCGTCGTCGAGGACGAGCAGCAGGGTCATGCGCTCGTGGCCGTACTGCGCGGCGTTGGCGGCGAGTTCGTCGACGATGAGGACGGCGGAGTCCCGCTCGATCGCGGGCACACTCCAGGTCTCCAGCAGATCTGCCGCGAAGTGACGAGCGGCGGAGACGTACGCCTCCTGCGCGGGCAAGGTGAGCAGTGCCCGGTGGCGGCTGTGTCGACCGAGCAGTGAACTCGGGCTGGGGGAATCGGTCACAAACATGGTCTTATGGCTCTTCTGTGGATGTGTGGAGGCCGGATCGGGGGCCAACCACTTCGGGGCGGTCGGTAGGCGGATCCTGTATGGCCGCGTTCACTGAGTTCCACGGACGACGCATGCCGAACGGTTCGAGTTGTTCGCACCTTTTGTTCGACTTCTTGCGAGTCATGTCGATGCCAGTGGCTTGGCCGGACTCACTCGCCCCTGTCAAAGCTCGACGCCGTACTCGGTCGGACCAGGCACCGGCGGCTCGGTCTCCTCGCGCGCGCTCTTCCGCTTCTCCGGGCCGCACAATCTTCGGAGGAAGACGAGAGTTGAGGTCGACGGACGTTCGGTGAGCCGCATACTGCTGCTCGCGCGGGGGAGGGGGAACACCTCGGCCGGGCCGTCGCAAAGACCAGGGTGGCGCCACCGGCCACCCGGGCAGGGAGTGAGTGCCCCGTCGGCGCACTCACGGGTCAAGTCGGCTGAGGACCCGCCCGATTGGCCGGAGCCGGGAGTGAGGGTGACCAGGGCCCGGAAACCGTCGGCGCGCTGTGAGAACGATCAGGGCGCCGGCTTCGGCCTCCTCCCGGTGGAGGTTGAGGCCCACGCCGCCGGCCCCCGCAGAGCCGTGGTCGCCGCCGCGGTCATCCGCCCGGTGCCCTCTCGGACAACCTCGCCGATCCCGGAGCCGTGGGGCGTGGTGGCATCGGGCGACGACGGTGATCACGTGCGTGGGTGATCACGTGCGTGCCTGTGCAGCCGATGTCACGCATACAGGTCTTCTCGATGGCGATGTCTTCTCGGCCTCGTGTGCCGCCGTGCGCCCACACCCGACAGCTGTGATCGCGTCACTGGGGGCGAGGGCGCCCCAGTGACGCGATCGTCCTGGCCTCGTGTCACGCCCGGACTGTGACCAGCTTCTGACCGTTGTCCGCGTGGATCTCGAAGTGCTCGATCTCTCCTGGAGGCATGGCAACCGCTCCTTGGATCGTGGTGCCGGGAGGGTACTTGCCTGCCCGCCAGCTGGCGACGTCCGTCCTGGCTCCGCTGGGCCCGACCGCCTGAAGCCGGCAGGTGATTCCGGCGGGTGCCCCCCTGGCGGAGACCTGCACGACACTGCCCCAGGCAGAGGGCGAGACCTTCACCAAGGCGGAGACGCCGGTGGCGGGATCGCTTCCGGAGAAGGTGCGCCAGGCAGTGGGCGCGGTCGGCCCAGGCGGCGTCGCCTGACTGCCCACGGATCCGACAGCCGCCAGCCACGTGCCGCCGGCCGTTGCCGCGATGAACGTCAGCGAGGCGGCAGCGCCGGCCAATTGCAGACGCCAGGTCCTGCGGCGCCGGGACGCGGCCTGCTGGAGCAGTCTCTCCAGCAGACTCTCCTCTGGCACCTGCGACACCGCGGGCATGGCGGGCCGTTCGGGCAGGGAGCCGTGCGTGCCTTCGGCTGCTCGTGCCACCAGCCGGTCGGCCAGGTCCTCGTCGGCCGTCGGCACCGTACGACCTGAGGCTTCGGCTTCGGTCACCGTCGCCAGCAGCGCAGGCACTCCCATGAGCTGGGTGTGTTCGGCCTGGCATTCGGTGCACTCCGTGAGGTGGACGCGCACCCGTTCCATTTCCGCCGAGGGCAGCGTGTTCAGGACGTATCCTCCCAGCGCCAACCGGAGGGCGTCGTGCTCTGCACTCATGGTCGCCACCTCCTGCCCGCCACGGTCACGGCTCGATCCCCCGTTCCTGCAGCGCCAGCCGAAGGGCGTGCAGAGCGTAGTACGTGCGCGACTTCACGGTGCCCAGCGGGATGCCCAGCACCTGCGCGGCCTCCACCATGGTCCGGCCCCGGTAGTAGGTCTCCAGCAGGACGGCGCGGTGATCCGGGGAAAGCGAGCGCACCGCGTCGGCAACCGCCCAGCTCTCCAGCGCCCGCTCGATCTCGTCCTCGCCGGGCTTCTGCTCGGCGGCTCGTTCCAGCGCCTCGCCGCCGGTCTCGGGCGGCCTGGCCTGCCGGGCCCGGTGGGCATCGATGACCAGGCGCCGGGCGACCGTGCACAGCCATGCCCGGGCCGGGCCGCGTGCGGGGTCGAACGCCGCGGGATGCTGCCACGCTCGCAGCATCGTCTCCTGCACCACATCCTCCGCCCATTGCCGGTCTCCTGAGGTCAGGCGCAGCACGTAGTGGAACAGGGGTCCTGCGTGCTCCGCGTACAGAGTGCGCAGCAGTTCCTCGTCTGCGGTCGAAAGGGTCCCTTTACCAGAGACACGGTGCGCGGAGCGATCCGGATCGGTCCTTGGACCACGTTTTCGGGAACTCCAGGGCATAAGACGATCATCGCGCACATGTTCCGCTTTGTCCTGTAACTCACGGTATGGCATCGGTCGCGCTCTGCGGGCATCACGGGCGATACGTACCTGCCGGGCTTTGCGGCGCCAGCAGGACCAAGCGCGCGCGGCCCGCAGGGGAGGTCGGCTGATCCGCCGCGATAACAAGAGGTTTCGCAAAAAGTGCATATCTACCGAACCGCGGGAACCCCGCCGTCCGTGGAGCCGGACAAGAGCTGACTTACACGAAATTCCTCAGCGATTCCCGATACGACAAAGGATGGATCAGCGGTGACCGAAAAACACCACGCGACGCACGGGCTCCTGGCGCCGGCCATGCTCACCCCGCCCCCGTGCACAGAAGTCGGCGCCTCGGCGGAGCCCCGGCCGGTGCTCGATCGCTGGGTCCATGAGAGGCACACGCCCATGAACACGGCATCCACGCACATACCTGCAGGTGCGTGCGCCCAGCCGGAGCAGTCCCTGTCTCCGCCTGATCAGTGAGGAGCGGACATCATGTACCTGAACTTTCGCACGCCAAGCCGTCGATCACGGACCGCGGCCGGGCTGGCCGTCGGCACCGTTGCCACTGTCGCCGCGCTGGGGCTGCTCAGTTCATGCGGCCAGTCGTCGCATTCCTCGTCCACCGGGACCGGCGCCATCACACCCGGTCCGGGGCAGCACCAGATGGCAGGCATGACCGGAGCCACGGGGCTGGGGAACACGGCGGGCACCGCTTCCGCCGCCTCGCCGACACCGAGCATGAGCATGCCGATGAGGCCCGCGAGTACGGGCCGGTCGGACGCACCGGTGACCGGAAACGCCGTGGCGATCAAGAACTTCGGATTCTCCGCGGCCACGCTGAAGGTCAAAGCGGGCACGACAGTGACCTGGACCAATCAGGACACCGACGCCCACACCGTCACCAGCGCCGGATCGGGCGGCCCGTTGCATTCGGCCGCACTGGGCACCCACGCCACCTACACGTACATGTTCACCAAGCCCGGCACCTACGCCTACCTCTGCACCATCCATCCGTTCATGACCGGCACCGTGGAGGTGACCTGATGAGCAACTACTACGACAGTCACGAAGGGGCATCGGCCGAAGACGCCGGTCAGCCCGATACCGAACACGGCATGAACAGGCGTCAACTCCTGCGACATGCAGGGTGGTTCGGCGGCGCGGTTGTGCTGACCGTGGCCGGTGGAGAGGTGATCAGCCATATCGCGGACTCCCCGGACGCCAACGCCAGGCCCGTTGCAGCTGGAAGCGGCTCGCTGCGGTTCGTGCAGATCTCCGACAGCCATATCGGATTCCAGGGCCCGGCGAACCTGGACGTGGTCGGCTCATTCACCGAAGCGATCAGCCAGGTCAACTCGCTCGGGTTCAGGCCGGACTTCGTCATGCACAGCGGCGACCTGACCCACCTGTCCACGGCCGGGCAGTTCGACCAAGTCAAGCAGCTGATGGCCGGATTGAAGACGGACCGCATCTTCACCGTGCCGGGCGAGCACGACTCCATCGGCGATGCCGGCCGCGCCTACCGGCGGACCTTCGGCATGGGCACGCTCGGCGATGGCTGGTACAGCTTCGACACCCACGGGGTGCATTTCATCGCCCTGGTCAACACCCTCAGCCTGGAGAAGCTCGGGCACCTCGGCAATGAACAGATCGACTTCGTTCGCAACGATCTTTCCGGACTGCCGTCGGACACCCCCATCGTGGTCTTCAGCCACATCCCGCTGTTCGCCATGTACCCGCAGTGGGGCTGGAGCACCGACGACGCCCTCAAGGTCATCGCCCTTCTGCGCCGCTTTTCCTCCGTCACCTGTCTCAACGGGCACGTCCACCAGCTTTTCACCAAGACCGAGGGCAACATCACCTTCCACTCCGCCACCACCACCGCCTACCCCCTGCCCAAACCGGGCCGTGCAGCCGCCCCCACCCCGCAGGTCGTCCCTGCCCGGCAGCTCAAAGACGCACTCGGCATCCGCAGCGTCGGCTACCGCCAAGGCGACCGCGAACTGGCCATCAAAGATCAGAGGCTGGCATGAATGCCCGAAGACTCCTCGCCCCCACCCTGCGGTCGGCGACCGCCGCAACCCTCGCCGTCGGCGGATCCATCCACGCCCAGCTCTACGTCGACGGGTATCGCTTCATCCACGCCGTCGGCCCCTTGTTCCTGCTCCAGGCCGGCGTTTCCTTCGCTCTCGCTGTCCTGCTGCTGGTCGGGATGCCGTCCCCGCTGCTGCGGACCGCCGCGGCAGGTGTCGCGCTCGGCGCCCTGGGCGGATTCACCGCTTCGCGGACCGTAGGCGTGTTCGGATTCACCGAGCACGGTCTGCAGCCCGAGCCACAAGCGGTCCTGAGCCTCCTCGCCGAAACCGGCACGCTGCTGCTCCTCGCCATCTGGCAGGTGACCGTGGCCAGGCAACCCCGAGTTGCCCGACCGCCCGTCAGGACACCCGACTGGGCCACCACCCGCACACCACCCAACTGAACGACCACTGCCAGGCGGGTGCTCACGGGTTGCCGCGATTTCGCGTCGGCTCAGGACCTGCAGGCCCTGCTGCTTGCCGAAGCCTCCACGTTCGGCCTGACCACCGACCACTCTCCACCACGTTGCGCAAGCCGCAGGCGGACAGCGGTGTGGATGCACCCGCCCTCAATCCGGAACCAAGGAGCACCCCCATGTACCTCGAACCGCGCCCAGGAATTGCTTGGCCGAGCCCGCGCCTCCGCGAACTGAAGGATGCCGTACGCGCCTTGCTCGGCCTGGACGACGACACCGCCGTCATCATCCGCCAACTCATCTGTGGCGATGTCGTCCACCCACCGCTGGAAACCGTCGTCAAGGTGCTGCCCATGGACGGCGAGGCCCGCCGCTGGACGCTCCACCGCCCCGCTGAGGAGATTACCGAGAACGAGCTGCGGGCCACCCTGCTCCACCGCCGACCGAGCTGACCGGCGGACGGTGAGACATTCGCGAAGGTGCTCGACACCTCAACCGAGCACGACCATCCAGACCATGAGGCGGTCGGCTTTCGCTGCGCCGGCCGTCCCGGCCCGCGCCGTGAGGTGCCCGTGCACTGCTGTCGCCGGCCGAGGCAGCGGATGTCGCCGTGTGGGGCGCGGCCGCGGCAGCCCTGGCCGGCTCGCGGGTTCGTACGCCCGCCGTCGCCGATGCCGTGGCGGCGGCGCTCGCCGAGGACAACCGATCCGCCCTCGGGCTATCCATTTGCCGGGTCCGGAAGCTTCCTTTCGCCCGTATGGCCGGCGGCGGGGCGACGGGTCGCTCCTACTTGCCGAGGGCGTCGAGTTGGCGGCGGAGGAGGTTCTGTGCCCCACTGCGGTCGGGCGTCGCGGCGGTGAAGTAGTGGATGTAGACGAACAGGTTGTTGCGGACGCTGATCAGCTTGACACCGGCGTTGCCGAGGTTGTCGAGGGTGCTGATGACGGAGCCGGTGGCATGGTCCGCGGGGTCCGCGAAGGTCTGTTTGTGCGGCGTGCTGCTGGTCTGCCAGGAGTGTGCCATGGACTTGTACATGCTCTCGGCGCCGGTGGATGAGGCGAACCGAACGAGGAAAATGTCGGCCTGGCTGCCATCGGTACTGATCCAGCCCTGTCGCGCGGCCGCGACGAAGTGCCGGCGTACCAGCACGGCCTTCTCCCGCGAGACGGAGTCCGCGGCGAAGAGTCCGTGGGCGAAGCCGTCCAAGTCCAGCGCGCCGTCACGGTTGGTCCAGGCATGCGCGCCTGCCGGCACCGGAAGGATGGTGGCCGTGAGCTGTGCTCCCGCCCCGGACGCTGGTGCGCCCCAGGCCGAGGAGGGGGTCGCGGCGGCAGACGGATGGGATGTTGCTGAGCCCGTGGCTGCCGACGCAGGCCGGGAGAGCGGCGTCGAGCAGCCTGCCAGCACTGCCGTCAGAAAGGCTGCGGCGAGGACCTCGGCGTACCGTCTTGGTGTGTGCACGCCGGGATAATGGCCGATCTCACGATCTTGTGTCCATCCGGGTGCTGCCGGACGGCGGAGTGAGGTCTGTCCGAACCCGGTGACGAGGGGGTGGTTCGGTCAGGCGGAGCAGCGCAGCGCCCCGCCTCAAGTACCAATGCCCCAGTATTTCCTCAGCTGACCTTCCATGAACGGGCGCGGACTCACACTCACTTCGCCGGCGAAGGGATGGTCGAGGACGAGGACGAGGGTGAGGCTCAGGCCTACCAGCAACGCGATCGATCCTACGAAAATTAGCTGAACCTTGAGGTTCTCCACTCCGTAAAGCAAGGTGACCAGTATCACGACCAGCGCTCCCCCGTAGGTGAGGACCTGGAGGAGAGCGGGCAATCGTTGCGTTGCGGCCAGGATGCGGGTTCTGCGCTGTGCGGTGATGTCGTTCAATCGCTCCACCGACTGGCTGTAGAAGGCCTGTTCGGAAGCGCTTTTAGGATTGTAACCCTGGAGAGCTCCATACAATGCCTCAAGCTTGCCCGAGGTCGCGCTGAGGCTATTTTTCCCCTCGCGCATCAGCGGCCATGCATCTTCTACGACAGCGTGGACGTATCCCCCGATCGCTTGGTCCAGTTTCTTCTGCACCTCGTCAGGAAACGAATGCGCGTTGCGGGAGATAACGGCGAGATCTGTAGCCTCCGAGGTCACCACTACTTGAACTTGCTCAAGCTCGGTCCACAAGGTCACGATGACGAAAGCGAGAACGATTCCGTAGATGGCTCCGAACAGTTCAAGTACCGTGCGGGATACATCGTTGGACACGCCATTGATCAAGGCAGGGAAAACGTGACGCGTCACCAAGCAGGCGACGAGTGACAAAACAACAACGCCTCCAACGATGAGGATCGCGAGGCTGGCCGTGTTCAGGTTGTTGAGTAGCCAAAGTCCCACGCGGGCGACCTTATCATGTACGACCGCTCATTGCTGATTCCCAATTGACGTTTCCATATCCCGTCAACTCTCAGTTCTGAGACATTGAGCCATTCCAACCCGGCTTGTGGGCAGTGTAGTTGGAGTGATGAAGGGCAACTCCATCTGAGCCGACACGTTCTGGCCGTAGGGCAACCGATGGCCGAACGTTGGAGGCGTGATCAGGTCAATCCTCTTCGTCCTCCAATCCAGCCACGTCTCCAATGGCGACGCGTAGGCCATGCATGCCCTGCAGGATGTCGATGAGGGCTTCCTCCGCCCCACCCAGAGCCCGTCGGGTTCCCTCGACATCACCTCGCTCCGTGTGCAGCTGGGCGCTGAGTGCATACACCGCCGCCATGGCGGCGGCGAAGGAAGCCTCCCGCCCAGGTGGCAGCTCCTCCGCGTCGGGCGCGACCTGCATCGCAGTACGGTGCAGCCTGTTCGTCAGGACGTTGACCGCAAGGCCGGGGTCAGCTCCTACCTGTTCGGACCAGCCGAGCATCGTGGAGAGGACGTCCTCGATCTCCTCATCCTCGGTCAAACGCGTCGCGGCGGTGATTTCCAGCTCTGTCTTCGCCAGCAGGCTCCCCAGTAGATGCAGACGGTCCTCTTCCTGCGGACCCTCGGGTCGCACTTCCGGGTCAGCCATCGGCTCAGCCCCGAGAGCGACCAACGCGGCATGGACCTGTTCAGCCGTCACCGGACGCTCGCTACTGATGCTCATGTCTTCAGCTTCACCCCACGATGGGGTATCGCCCGTGCGCACACACCGACAGGTTCAAAAAAGCACGCTCTCACCGTGCGGTGTACGGGTGATCGCGAGGAGCGGCGTCGAGAGGAGTCCCACCGGCGGCGTGTCCCTGAGCGAGCGGTGGGCGGTCACCGCTCCCGCAGAGGGGACAGGCAGTGCGCGAGCACGTAGTGCATCTCCCGCGTCCAGCTGCCCGGCAAAAACTCTGTCCTGCGATGCAACCTGCCTCCGAGCCCATGCGTATAGGAGGCGATACCGCACCTCACTCGGGGGATTACATGTACTTGAACCGTTCGGCCGGTCGGACCGCCGGCCGTTTCGGCGCTGTTGTCGTGGCCTGCGCGGCCCTGTTCACGGCTGCCGGCTGTTCGACGGACGCGGGTTCCGGCATCAGGGTGGCCGCTGACACGCCGGATGCCCGGGCCTCCACCGCGGCGGCCGACAAGGCCGCAGGCGGGCACGATGACGGCGCGGGCAAGGCGTCCGGTGCACCCTCGGTTCCGTCCATGCCGGAGCCCGCCGCGCTTGCGCAGGCGCGGGTGAACATACGCGACGGCCAGACTGTCGGAGTGGGCATGCCGATATCCGTCACCTTCGCCCAGGCGGTCCCAGCCGCCGACCGCAAGGGTGTGGAGAGCTGGCTCCGCGTACAGACCTCGTCCGGCACGATGGGCGCGTGGAGCTGGGTGAAGGACCACAACCTCCTGGACGGGCAGCGCGTCGACTTCCGACCCGGCACCACCTACTGGCAGTCCGGCACCCGGATCACCCTCCGTCTCGGCTCGCACGGCGCCCGGCACTTCACCATCGGCCGGTCGTTGGTCGCCACGGTCGATGCGAAGACGCACATGATGACCGTCCGCGCCGGTGGTACGGCACAGCGCATCCCGGTCACCACCGGGGCGCCGGGGACGGACACCTGGAACGGGACGATGGTCGTCATGGACAAACAGCCCAAGGTGTACATGGACTCCCGCACCGTGGGCCTCGGCGACACCTACCACGACTACTACTACTGGGCCGTGCACCTGACGACATCAGGAACGTACGTGCACCAGAACCCGCGGGCGAACACCGAGGCCGGACACCGCAACGTCACCCACGGCTGTGTCGGCCTCGCCTCCAACGGCACCGCCCGGCACTTCTACGACCAGGTACGGACCGGCGACGTCGTCACAGTCACCGGGGCGGACAAGGACCGCGTCGCCGCCGGCAACGGCTATGGCGACTGGAACCTGACCTGGAAGCAGTGGCTCGCACACAGCGAGGCCGGCGCCACCACGACCGCATGACCCCCATCGCACCGGCCCTGCGCCACACGCGCCCCGCGCCGTAAGTAGAGAGCACGACAAGGTGACCGAGGACGAGTTCGACCTCTTCTACACGGCTGCCTGCCCGCGTCTGGTGGGTCAGCTGTACGCCCTGACGGGCGACTACTCCGAAGCCCAGGACGTGGTCCAGGAGGCGTTCGCGCGCGCCTGGGAGCGGCGTTCGTCCGTCCTGAACGGCGAGCGCGATCCCGAGGCCTGGATCCGCACGGTGGCACACCGTATGGCATTGAGCCGCTGGCGGCGGGCGCGCCGCTGGTGGGAGCTGGTGCGGGGCGAGTCCGTCCCGCGGCCGGTGCCCGAACCGAACCCGGACCATGTGGCGTTGGTCGCCGCACTGCGGCACCTGCCGGATGCCCAGCGGACCGCGATCGTGCTGCATCACCTGTGCGATCTGAGCGTGGAGCAGATAGCGGCCCAGACCGGTGCGGCCGTCGGCACCATCAAGGCACGTCTGTCACGCGGCCGTACGGCACTCGCCGCTCTCCTGGTGAGCGAGGAAAACCACTCCACGGAGGAAGCCTGTGTCTGACCAGCCACCACCGCAGCCCCTGACCGAGACGGAGCTGTCGGCCCGGCTCCGTGGCCTGGCCGCGCAGGGCGCGGCGCCGGCCACAGGCGCACAGGCGAGGAACCGGGCGCAACGCCGTCGCCGCGGCCAGCGCGTTGTGCTCTCCTCCACCGCGCTGGCAGCGGCGGCCCTCACCGGCCTCGCCTCCGGTGCCCTCGGTTCCGTCACCAAGGCGGCCGCACCCCCTGCGGCATCCGTGTCCCACACCCCGTCACCCGTTCCGTCCCAGGCGCCCGTACAGCGGGTGACGATCGACCTGGAGGCCTACACATTGACCATCGAAGGAAGGAGGTTCCGCATCAGCGGGTTGCAGGAAAACTGCCCGATCGGCGAACGGGCGGTCACGGTCACCGCCAAGCACCCCTCCATCACACTGCGCCCCGACAGGTTCACCAAGTATGTGCCCCGCCTGCAGTGGGCGGTCACCTTCACCGACCGCCGTCACCACGAGCGGCTGCTGATGTGGGCGCTCGACCCCGCCGCCGGTCTCAACAGCATCGGTCACAACGCCGGCCCCGGCGCCGTCGCCCTCTCACCCCGGGACGGGAAGTGGGTGTACGACGCCATCAAGACCGGCGCACGTGTGGAGATCAAGGGCCGACAGGCCGCGAGCGCGGACCCGGACT
This sequence comes from Streptomyces sp. NPDC044064, assembly GCF_056434245.1. NCBI lineage: Bacteria > Bacillati > Actinomycetota > Actinomycetes > Kitasatosporales > Streptomycetaceae > Streptomyces > Streptomyces sp. NPDC044064. The sequence goes on along the minus strand of NZ_JBWKFN010000046.1, from coordinate 37,183 downwards.
CCGTGTGCTACGAGCGCCAGCCGGTCACCGGCGACCAATGATGCCGAACCGGCAGCGCGGCACGAGCACACCCACCGTACTGGCCCTGTGCTGAAGTCAACTACCGCTACAGGCCGCCAAGTTGATTTCCGGCTGGCACATGTATGACGGCTGATGCAGCGAACCCTGCTTTGCCTTCTCCAAGGCCCCCACTCCTGAAAGCCTCGAACCCCGATGACTGAAACGACTGCCACGACCCCCGAGAACACCTTCCTTCCGGGTGGTCGGCGCCGGCACCGCAAGCCCAGACAGTATGGGGCCGGAACCGGTGGGCGCCGGGCCCTCGTCCTCGCCATGGCCGTGCCCGTGGCGTCCGCCGCCCTGGCGGGTCCGTCCGCCTTCGCCGCCCAAAAGGGTGTCGGTACGACGGCCAAGACCCACGACCTGGACACGGCCGACAGGCAGATGGCCCAGAACCTGAAGACCCGGGTACTCGATCAGCGACTGGGCTCGAACGTGAGCGGCGTGGTCCTCAACGCGGACACGGCTACCACCATCTGGGGCCACAACGCCTCCACCGCGCTGATGCCGGCGTCCAACGCCAAGCTCGCCACTTCGACCGCCGCCCTGACCGTGCTCGGCCCGCAGCATCGGTTCACCACGAAGGTCGTCTACGGCCACGGCACCCTGACCCTCGTCGGCGGCGGCGACCGCACTCTGACCACCGCCGATCTCGCAGAGTTGGCGAAGACCGCGACTGCTGGACTCAAGGCCGCGGGCCGGACCACCGTGAAGGTCACCGTCGACGACAGCCTGTTCCCGGAGCCGGCTCTGGCCAAGGGCTGGAACGGCGGCTACTACCCTGACACCGTCGCCCCGGTCCGCGCGCTGGTGGTGGACGGGCACGGCGTCCACGACACCTCCATCGACGCAGGACAGGTCTTCGCCGGGCAACTCGCCGCGCATGGCGTCACGGTCACCGGAGACGTCACCCGTGCCACCGCACGCCCGACGGACGTTCCGGTGGCCCAGCACAAGTCGGCGCCGCTGTCGAACATGGTCCGCACGATGCTCAAGCACAGCGACAACAACATCGCCGAGACCCTGCTGCGGATGACGGCCCTGGGCGCGGGGCGCGCTGCCACCTTCGAAGGCGGCACTGCGGTCGTACGCCGGGTGCTGAGCCGGGAGTACGGCGTTTCGCTCGACAACCTCGAGCTCCACGACGGCAGTGGCCTGTCCCGGGCCGACCGCATCCCGGCCGCCACGCTCGCGCAGATCCTCGAACTGCTGACGCAACCCCGCTACGCGCACACCCTCGGCGCCGTCCTCGACGGCCTGCCCGTCTCCGGGGAGGTCGGCGGCACGCTCGGCCCGGAGTACGGCCGTTTCGACGACGCCAACTCCAAGTGCGCGGTGGGCAAGGTACACGCTAAGACCGGCACCCTCACCGGCGCCATCTCGCTGAGCGGTCTGACTCACGGCAAGGACGGCAAGTGGAAGGTGTTCTCCTTCGTCGAAAACGGCGCCACGGCCGACCCGAACGCCATCAAGGACGCCATGGACGGCCTCGCGGCGACCGTCAACGGCTGCTACGCGTAAGGGATTCAGCCTCGGCACTGGTGGGGCTCTGACATCCCCTCTGCCGCACGGCCGCGTCGCCCCCCAGCGGCTGAAAACCGAAGGCTGGTGGCGGGCCGCCGCCTGCCGGCGGCCGGATCCATCGGAGTTGAAGCGGGGGCCGCTGGCCCACGCTTTCGAGGACGATCAGCGGTGGACGCCGAACCGGGGCAAGCTGCTGATCGGCCGACTCTTCCATGTGGGGGACACGGTGCAGCGGGTGTGGACGCTGGTACGCCGGCACGGACATCGCGACAGCCCAAAAGCCCGGATACGCCGACCTCGTGATCGCTGCCGACGACGACGAGCTGCCAGTGGCGGCCGAGACTGATCGCGACGGCGGGGTTCCCCGCTCCCGTGTCCCTGGCCGCGGAAGCGGGACCCGGGTTCCTACTGGACGTCGACGAAGTCGCTGGCCGACGTCGCGGCGTCGGTGGCGGTGGTACCCGCGTAGGAGAAGCGGTAGTACCCGTCGCTCGTCGCGGTCGTGGTGGCCGTCACCGCTCCGCCGGAGCCGCTGGTGACGGTCTTGAGGGTCGTGTACGTGCGGGTGCCCGACTTGCGGTACTGGAGCTTCACCGACACGTTGCTCAGCCCCGCATAGGCATGGGTCTCCCAGTTGGCGCGGGTGAGCTTGCCCTTGACCGTGATGGTCCGGCCATGGACCACCGGCTCGGGCGAGGCGTTCGCGGTCAGCGTGGTGTTGCGCTTGATGTGCACGGAGCCGGCGTATCCGTCGCTGACGGAACCGCTCGGGCGGCCGTACGCGATGGCGTACGCGTGCCAGGTGCCGGCAAAGGCGTTCTTGGTCATGTCGGCCTTCGGGTCCACGGTGAAGTGGACCGTGCACGTCGCGGTCTGGCCACTGGTCGCCACGCAGGAGCCCGATCCCTCCTCGGCGGGAAACAGAGCGCCGTCCCTGCCCTGGTCGTCGAAGGAGGTGCCGTGCCACAGGGCGACCCAGCCGCCGGTGACGCCGTCCGGGTCGGCCGCATCCACCGTGGCGGTGAACGATTGCTTGGCGGACGTACCGAGGACGATGTCCTTGCCGCCGTTGACGACGACCTTCGTGATCGTCGTGTCGTCACTGTCCATCGGTCCCGCGTGCGCCTGCGCGGCGGCGGGAAACACCAGAGCCGAAGCGAGAACCAGGGCGCCGGACAGAGCGGCGACCGAAGCGCGTATGCGCATATGCATCCCCCACGTGAGAAGAAGGGCCCTGCGGGACGTCTCCCGACAAGAGCCCATGAGCGCACGCATCGTACAGATTCTTTCGAGCCACGACGAGATGCGGGGCCGATAGGGTACGGGCCGCGTCGGACGATCAAGGGGGACCACCGATGGACGATCAGGAGAGCCTGCGCCGCTATGGGCTCCGCCCCGCAGGCGTAGACCTCGGCGAGATCCGGACACTGCTCGGGGAGTGCACGGAGCGTGAACGACGAGTCCAGGGCGAAGGCGACACGGAGCTCATGAAGCTTTGCTGCGTCCAACTGTTCAACAGCGGCCGGATCGACGACGCGCTCCTCGTCTGGAGTGCGAAGGAAGCCGGCTTCGATGCAGCCTGCTCGATCGACGTCCAGCTCCTGCTCGGACACGGACTCGATGCGACGAAGGCCTACCTCGCGGCTCACCCTGCGCCTTCTGCGGCGGCAGCGCTACGCCGACTGATCGAGGGCGAGGCGCTCGGTGAATTCGAGGGCTTCTCAGTCGAGGAACACTCCGCCTTCTACGACAGATACTACGGCGTCCACTGAATCTGAAGCATCGCTCATTGGTCGTGATGAGCCTGGCGCCGGCAAGGCGGCCGTCGACGAGGTCCGGAGACCTCGACCGCCTGGTCGCCGCGTTCAATTGCCCGTCTGGCCGGCTTCTGCCAGTACGTCAGCGGAGCATCAGCGGCGGCCGCGTGGGAGAGACTGACAGCGCCTCCTGGCACAGGCCGAACTGGAGGAGATCACGTGGCAGCCGGCCTGGAGTCTCGACCTGAGTCGGCTGCGCCCACGCTCGCCCGCTCGCGGGGAGAGCTTCCTGCTTCTGACCACCTGACCGGCATCAGTGCTCGTCGCGGCAATCCTGTTGGCCGACTGCGGTGCCGAGCACGTAGGTTGAGCGGATGTCGACGCTGCCGGTGATTCTCTTGCTGTCGGGAAGTCTGAGGACCGCCTCCACCAACGAGGCCGTATTGCGTACCGCGGACGAGGTGGCGCTGTCCGCAGGCGTACGTACCGTCCGGTACGAGGGGCTGGCGGCCCTTCCGCACTTCAACCCCGATGATGATGCCGACCCGCTGCCGACGGCCGTGGCCGGGCTTCGGGCTGCGATCGACCGGGCAGCTGGGATTCTGGTCTGCACCCCTGAGTACGCGGGCACACTGCCGGGCTCTTTCAAGAACCTGCTGGACTGGACGGTCGGCGGCACGGAGATCAGTGACAAGCCGGTCGCCTGGGTCAACGCGGCCGCCCCGGGGCGCGGTCAGGGAGCGGAGGCCACGCTGAGGACGGTGCTGGGCTACACCGGCGCAGGCATCGTGGAGTCGGCCTGCGTGAAGATCCCGGTGGACCGGGCGATGGTTGGCGAGGACGGGCACATCACCGACCCGGAGGTCCGTCGGCAACTGATCGAGGTGCTCCGCCTGTTGACGACGTCCAGCGAGTAGACCACTGCGAAGTCGGTCGTATTGTGCCTGCTGCGATTCATCACCTGAACCGTCGACAGGCCCAGAGAGAGAACCGATTCTCGCGGACAACGGGCTCACCCATCTGCCGACCGAGATCGGACGGTGCGCTACCTCAACGTCCCCGATTGCGTCACCTGGATCTGCGGGAGAATGCCCTGGCCGAACTACCTGAGTTCCTCCCAGACTTGCCCCGGCTGCGTCAGCTGGACGTGCGAAGCAACGGTCTCACGCAGCTACCGGACCGGGTCGTCGACATGCCCTCACTGGAGAAGCTGGACCTGCGCCGGAACGCCTGCGAGCCCTCCTCATCGCTACTGATCCAGCTGGAGCGGCGAGGCTGCGTCGTCCTGTTCTAATGGTTCTCTGCCCCGACAAGGAGGACAAGCGCGGTGACGACGGCGGCGAGAGTCATCGCCGCCGCAGCCGGGACTGCGAGAACTCGCTGGTCCGCGGGCCGCTGCCGGCGGGCCAGTACGAGCGCAACCCAGGCCGCCTGCGCGAGTACGCCGCCGATGAGGGCGAGCAGCAGTGGCATGAGGCCGTCCGGGATGGGCAAGGCGTTGGCCACGAAGGCTCCCGCGACCGGACTCAAGCAGGCCAGCCCGATCCATGGAGCCACGCGCCGTTTCGGGTGGACTCCCAGCAGAGCGGCCAGCGCCAGCCCCTCGCCGGCCGCGTGAACCAGGAGCGCCGCCATCACGGCGACCGACGGGGCCAGTGCCAGGGTCGCCCCCTCCAGAAGACGGTGCAGTGCGAGCCCTGATGCTGAGCCGATGCCGCCCGCACGACCCCGCTCGCACGGGCAGCCGATACCGGCCACGGCACCCGTCACCCCGTAGGAGGCGAGTGCAGCGAGCGGCACTGCCCACTGCGGCAGGCCGACCTCGTCCGCTTCGTCCCACGCGTCGGGCAGGAGGTCGAGGACTGCGATGATCAGCAGAATCCCCGACGCCGCGGCAAGCAGGAGCTCCGACCGGCTGGATCCGCGCCGTGCCAGCCAGACGCCCGCCGTGGTGGCCACAGCCACCAGGACCACGGCCACCAGCGTCTCGGTGGAGGGCAGCTGCCACCCTGTTCCTTCGTCGGTCTGTGCGCCTGCCGCGCAGAGTACGGACAGCAGCATGTCATCGGCGGTAGCAGTACGAATCCGAGGAGGCGTCGCCGCCTTGAAGGCGCGTCTGGTGCACGCGCAACCCGGAGAACTCCGTGCCGTGCGGGAAGAAGCCGCTGTCGACCACGAGCCCGCCGTGCGCGGTGTCGGCGTCGAGTTTGACCATCCACGGGTCGATGCCCGAGGGATAGATCTGCTCGTCCCAGGCGGCGTACAAGGAGTTCGTCAGGTACACCCGCCGTCCGTCCCGGCTGAGCTCGACCATCTGTGCTCCACCGGTCAGCGGCATGTCCGGTTCGGCGGGGTGCGGCTGTCGGGAGACGACGCCACCGAGACGCACGGCCGCTGTCTGCCGTGGACGGAACGGGTCGCTCACGTCGTACTGCAGCAGGTCACCGGTTCCCCAGGCGGACACGTACAGCCACTGGTCGTCCACCGACAGGTCGATGTCGGTGATCAACGGCGGCACGGCGCCGAACGGCTGCAGAGCCGGGGGCAGGTCCTCCGTCTGCGCGGGCTCGGCCGGGACGGTGATCACCTTGCGGATCACGAAGTCCTCGCCCTCCCGGTTCCACAACCAGACCGATGCCGACAGGTCCTCCACATTGACCACGGTGTTCGTGAACCCCCACGTCGCCTCGGGATCGTGTGCCGGGCGCAGTTCCAGAACCATCTGGTTCTCGTCCCCGAGGTCGAGGCTCTGCAGATGCCGGCCGGAGTCCAGCTCCCAGAAGTGCAAGGTATGGCCGTACTGGCGACCCAGGAGCAGTTCGGGGACAAGGCCGTCCTCGATCATCGAGGGGGACCCCCACTCGCTGGTCACGGCGATGTTCCGGCGCAGATGCCACCAAACGTCGTAGGCGAGCTGCTGCGGTCCGCGGTCGCTCTCCCAGGCGCGCAGCACTTCGAAGCTTTCATGGTCCAGGAGCGCGACGCCGCCGGGCCCGTCGGCACCGTCCGCGCCGCCCAGGCAGGAAAGGAACATTCCGTCGGGGCCGCAGTGGAGTGTGTGCGGGCGGGAGTATCCGGCCTTGGCAGCCAGCTCCTCGGGCTGGATCACCTTCACCAGGTGGGGGCGAGCGGGATCGGGGCTGGTGTCGAAGACGTGCAGCCGGGACGAGCGCAGGCCCGGGACGATGAGGTAGCGCCGTTCAGCGTGCTGGTGACCGGCGTGGGCCAGTGCGCTCGAGCAGGCGTTCCAGCCGAAGTGGTGCAGTTCGTTGCCCGAGTCGGGCAGCTCGGCCTGGGACGTCACATGGCCGTACGCGGAGGATTCGGGGTCGGTACCGACAGTGAACAATGCGTCGGCGCGCTGTGCGGTCGGGTCGAATCCGACCACATAGGCGAGCTTCTCAGGGGGCGCGGCGACGGCGTCCGCGGGAGAGCGGTACAAGGTGGGGTCACTGTGCCCGTCGCTGTGGTGAGCGTGCTCAGTCGTCGTCATGGCTGTTCCTCACTCCCCGAATGGGAGCCTGGACCCGGGTGGACTCCCGACAGAGCAGCCGGGCTCACTCGTCCGAGATCGGCGCGCAGACGGGGGACGGATATGTCATGGATCAAGCGTTTCACACCCCTGGAGCCATGCCAAGGCGACAGCGGACCGCTCCAGTGCCCCTCCGAGGCGCGGGGCGGTGCGGGCGGCCGCTGCCAGGTCCGGGGCGAGGCCGGCCAGAACCTTCACAGCCTCGGCGACCTAGCGGTAGGGGGTGGCGATCCCGACGCCGAACCCGGTCGCGAGCCGGGCTGGGTATCCGAGCCGCCGTAGGTATCGCTGCGCCGGATTCCGCTGGGCGGGATGACCAAGTTGGGCTGATCATGTGTTTTCTCGCCTGAGCCTTGGCCGGTGCGGGCAAGGGTGCGCAGGCGGCCGGGAGATCGCCGCAAACTTGCTTCTTGTCAGATCACCCATCGGGCAACTCGGGTCACTGTGCCAGCCCTTGTCAGACAGGGTTTTTGCTCGGGTTGGCGTGCCCCTCACCTGCTCTGGGGGCCGCAGACGTGCAGGGAAGGGCCGGTACGTGAACGAAGGAGACGCGAGATGACGTACCTGATCGTCGTCGGTAGCCCTGTTCGGCCGTCCCGAGCGGCTGGCGGCCTGGCGGGAGCACCGCCCCTACGTCGTCGATGCCGGCGCGTGGGCAAGCCGAAGGAGAGCCGCTCATGATCACACCCCCCACCCTGCGAGCCGTGAGGACCACCCCCGAGGGCCTCCTGTGGGAGCCGAGCGAACGCTGGGTGCGTGGCCGAAAGGGCGACGTCATGGTTGTCGACAGCCGCCATCCTGTCCTGGTCTGGGAGCCGGGTGTCCCCGTTCCCCTGTACGTGTTTCCCCGCGCGGAGGTGCGCGAGGACCTGCTGCGCCCCGCGAAGAACCCGCCGACCGGCACTCACACCGGCTCGCAGTTGTTCTACGACCTCGACATCGACGGCGAGCTACTGGAGAACGCGGCCTGGACCTTCCCGGCCACAGACCTGGCCGACCACATCGCCTTCGAGTGGTTCCGGCGAGTGGGCCGAGGGCTGGACCACTGGTACGAGGAAGAGGAGGAGATCTTCATCCATCCCCGTGACCCGCACAAGCGGGTGGATGCCATCCCGAGCAGCCGCCACGTCCAGGTCTCGGTCGCCGGCACGGTCGTCGCCGACACTCACCGCCCGGTCCTGCTGTTCGAGACCGGCCTGCCCACGCGCTACTACGTTCCGCGCGAGGACGTCCGACTCGACCTGTTCGAGCCCACCGACCACCGCACCGGCTGCCCCTACAAGGGCACCGCCGAGTACTGGTCGTGGCGCGGTGAAGCCGACGTGCCGCCGAACTTGGTGTGGAGCTACCGGGACCCGCTGCCTGCGGCAGGACCGGTCAAGGGGCTGCTCGCCTTCTACAACGAGGCGGTCGACATCACCGTGGACGGCGAGCGAGTGGAGCGCCCCGTCACCCACTTCACCAAGACGCTCTCGGGGGAATCACACACATGACGAGAAGCGACCGCCGCATCTGTCGCAACGCACAGCGTCGGTCAGCGGTCGGGCAGACCGTGCCGGGCCTGCGACGTCTGCCAGGACATCGCCAGGTACAACTCCCTCGCCCGGGTGGAAGAGTCCGTCGAACGGGCACAACCGGTGGGGGAGCGGCGGCAGCCCTCGTGCCTCGGTGAAGGTCGGGCTGATCGTCGCCGTGTTCTGTGCTCGGGCGACCGATGACCTCTACCGGGGCCGGTACTTTCACCGTCACTCGTTCGGCCGTCTTCCGTCGCTGGGTCTGCTGGTGCATGCGAACCGGCCAAGGGCCAGGAATGACCGCCCGCTCCGCTACGACGACCGCCGACCGAGGGTTGCCCCATCTGCTTCTGTTCGAATTGACAGTGGGCTACCGGGCCCTCGTACTGAACACGAGGGACCCTTGCTCAAGGGTCTCCCTGTGGTGGATTCCACCATCCGCAATCTCTCCCACTCAGCGAGGCGCCATGACGGTGCAGCAACAGCACGCCACGATTCCGACGGTTCTGGTGTACGAGGACGACCCCGGATTCCCTCCGCAGGTCAGCATGCCAGTACCGCATCCCGTACCCCAGCTCGACACACAACCCTTCCCGACGGCCATCGCGGAAGCCGCGCCGCAGCCGAATGGAGCCGGGCCCGGCACTGAGGCCTTCCGCTACTGGGTGGCGGCCGATGCGCTCAGCAGGGCCAGCCAGACCTGGGGTCCGCTGGTGCCGACCGGAACGCACTGGCATCCCATGGTCGGACGCGCCCTCACCGCGCACCTCAACGCAGGAAACGACCTCAACGCCTTCTACGACCGGAAAGGCCTGTGGTTCTTCCGCAGTACGGTGGCAGGTGTCACTGTCGCCGCGTGCGAGAGCCCCGAGGTCGTCGCGCACGAGACGGGCCACGCGATCCTCGACGCCCTGTGTCCTCGGCTGTTCAACGCCGCGAGCGCGGAGACGGCCGCCCTGCACGAAGCCTTCGGAGACATCAGCGCGCTGCTGACCTCGCTCCAGCTGGAACCTCTGCGGATCGCGGTACTGGCCGAGACGCAGAGCGACCTCGAACTGTCCTCGCGGGTGTCGAGGATGGCCGAGCAACTGGGCGCTGCGATCCGTCAGGGTCACCCGAACGCGGTAGACCCGGACTGCCTGCGCAACATGTCGAACAGCTTCTTCTACCGCGACCCGGTCGGGCTGCCGCCGAACGGACCGGCGAACATGCTCTCCAGCGAGCCGCACTCGTTCTCCCGGGTGTTCAGCGGTGCGTTCCTGAAGGTGGTCGCCGGGATCTTCCGGCAGCAGGACCTGCAGGACCAGGCCGGTCTGGGCCTCGCGGCCGAGATCGCGGGACAGCTGCTGGTCGATGCCGTCGTGGCCGCGCCCGTGGTGTCCGCCTACTACGCACAGGTCGCGGGTCACATGATTGCCGCGGACCAGCGCCGCAACGGCGGCAAGTACGGCCCCTCCCTGCGCTCGGCGTTCATTCGTCACGGCATCCTCTCCCTGGAGGCTGCCGCGTCCATCACCGAGCCGGAGGTGGCACGCAAAGCCGCCGCGATCGCCGAGGCCACACCGGGTGGCGCCGACGACGAGGGACTCACGGCCGTGACGCTCCACGGGGCGGCATACGGACTCAGCCAGCCCCTCATCCTCTCCGCCCCCGCACAGGAACGACGGTTCGGTATCGCGGGCTCCGACCCCGCCGGCGGCTCGGTGCGCCCCGCCGACCCCGAGCGGGTCGCCACGTCGTACCTCGAGGACCTCTTCCGCCGCGGTCGCGTCGCCGTAGCCCAGGAGTACCGCTCCGCTACGGCGTTCGTCGACGACAGCCCCTCCCGGCTCAAGACGCACGAGATCACGCGAAGCACGACCGGCGAGGGCCTCGCTCTGGTGAGGCGGTGCTTCGACTGACCAGTCGTGGCGCAATCAGTGGAAGAAGCGCAGACGACGGACGGTGAGCCGTCCGTCGTCCCCGCGCTTGACGACGTGTGTCGTACGCGGCGTCGGCTCCTCACCCTCGAAGACCGCCTCGCCCCGCGCCAGCAGGTCGCTGATGAACTTCTCGGTCGCCCGGCGCTCGGCGTCATCGCCCTGCCCGCCATCGCCGGCGCTCTTCCGGTCCTCGTCACCATTTGCACTCACGTAACGCACTCCATGTCGTGAATATCCGGATGCCTGCCGAGAGCAGATCACGCGGCTGTCGGGTCCGGCGCAGGCCGAGCCGCCGGAAGCCGCCAGAAGCCGCTAGGGGGATCGGTCAGGGGCGTCCGCGAGCGTTTCGGCTGCCGAGACGGGCTTGTCGTCCCTGATCGGGAAGGCGGCCGTGTCATCCACCGGCCCCCGCACATCCACCGGAAAGCCGGCGCGCGTGAGCGTTTCGGCGCCCTGTGCGGTCACCATGACGAGGGCGAGCCGCTCGGACACGACCTCCGTGACAACGGCCTCGCTCGCGTCCACGGCCGCGGTCAACTCCGGCAGACCCAGGCCGTCCGGCAGCTCCGTACGCGCCCGGAACACGGGACGGTTCCCGATCGCGGCGAGAGCGAACACCGGGTGGGCCGCCGTACGCATCCGCACCTGCCGTGCGAACGCGCGCTCGGCGGCGTCCTCGCCCACGAACACACACTCGTCGGCCGCCGTCCCTCCGGTGCTCGCAACCGCCTGGTCGAAGATCACGCGACTGTCCTTCGCCCCCCAGTGCACAAGTGCCTCGTCCGTAAAACGGTCGGGGAACGCCTCGTGCAGCGCGGCCGCTACCCGTGCGACGGCGCCGTCGCCGGGTCCGGGGTTGGAGATGATGCCCTTGCGCACGTCGCGGAGGGCGTCGAGTACTGCCATGACGCGTGGTCGGGGCTGAAGTGTCAGGGAGCCGTCGGGTTCCACGTGCGGATCCGCCAGAGTCGCCCCGATGTCGAAGAAAATTACAGGCATGTGGAGCGCCTCCCCGCGGTGAGCGCTTTCGAGTCGGCCCGCCCGGGTGAAAGGGCCCCACGACGTGAACCACCGGATGACGGTGGCCCGGTCGGCGAGGGCGACGGTGGCGAGACTCGCGTGGCATGCCGGGAGCGGGTGAACGAAGCAAAACGGGAAGTTCACCACGATCGAGTGAATGACTCCGATTAGCGGCAACCGCACGCCATCTTTACAAGTCACACATGTCGCACTCAACCGCACCTGACCCTGGGGGGACCATGAGCCACCAGCAGTACCCGCCGCAGCAGCCCGGATGGGGCGGACCCCAGCAGCAGCCCTACGGTGCCCCGCCGCAGTGGCAGCCGCCGCAGCCCAAGAAGACCGGCTTCGGGAAGATCCTCGGCCTTGGCTGCCTCGGCTTCGTCGGCGTCATCGTCCTGATCGGAATCATCGGCGCCGCCGTCAATGGCGGCTCCAGCTCGAAGGGCTCCGGCGCCTCGAGCGACATCAAGCCCGCGGCCTCCGCGCCGAAGGACAACAAGCAGCCCGCCCAAGACATCGACCAGGGCAGCGGGCAGAAGTCAGGCAACAGGAAGAAGACGGCCCCGAAGGTCGTCACCTTCAAGGTGTGGGGCACCGCCCCCGCCGGCGCCCTCGGCTCGCTCGACATCACCTATGGATCCGACTCGGACAGCCGGAACGGTGAATTTCGGAACGGCAAGTTCGAGGCCACCCTGCCCCTGAACGACGACGCCATGTACTACACCGTGAACGCGCAACTCCAGGGCTCCGGGGACATCAACTGTTCGGTCACCGTCGATGGCCACACGAAGAAGGGGCACGCCGCCGGTGGCTACAACATCTGTGACGCGCAGCTGAGTTCCGGCCTGCTCGGCGGCTGGGACTGAGGCAGTGCACTTTCGGCGCGGCACCAGCATCCTGCCGCGCCGTTCACCAGGCACCCCGTTACTCCCGATGCGGCGGTGCCTCCTTCCCGCCTCTGTCGGGTACGAACTGGACGCTGCAGCCAGGTCGGGACAACTTGCAGTGTCAACCGAAGCCACTCCACGCGGCCCAACGCACTCGGCGGCATCGCGATCTTCGCCCAGGCCACGACCGCGATTTCCGCCTATCTGGCCGACGAGCGTGAACTGGGCCGCATCGCGGCCGACACCGACATCGACTCACTCACCCTCTCCCTGGTCGGTGGCGGGCATCTTCTGTTCGCAGACCGCGACCCCGGCCCTCCGACCATGGCGACCATCAGCAAGTTCGTGACAGCGGTTGTCGCCGATGCCGTGCAACGACGACCGGCCCAGGGACACTCTGGGGGTCGGTGAACGTACGGTGGCCGAGGACCGAACCCGTTCCCTCCAGTCCCCGGCGCGGGTGCCGGACGCCGCGCTCGGGGTCATCATGGGAGCGTGATGGAGCTGTTCCCACCGATTCCGCTGACAGAGTGGCGGGACACCAAGGAGACACTGCACCGCTTCGCACAGATCGTCGGCAAGATCCGCCTGGCGGCGAGCATCCGGCGCAACCACTGGTGGAACGTCCCGTTCCATGTCACCGGGCGCGGCATCACCACGCGCCCGATGGGCCAGGTCGACGGGAATCCGATCTTCACGATCGACTTCGACTTCGTCGATCACCGGCTCGTCGTCGCGACGCTGGACGGCGACGAGCGGTCCTTCCCGCTTCCGGGCCAGTCCGTCGCGTCCTTCCACGACGCGACCCTGGCCGCTCTGAACGCGCTGGGCGTCCGGGTGGACATCGCCATTCCCAGGCCCTTCGACCTGCCCGACACCGGCCGGCCGTTCGCCCAGGACACCGAGCATGCGACCTACGATCCCGTGGCCGCCAACCGCTACTGGCGGGTCCTGAGCCAGGTGGCTTCCGTGCTGGAGGAGTTCGCGGCGGGCTTCTCGGGAAAGAGCAGCCCGGTGCACCACTTCTGGCACACCTTCGACATCGCCCACAGCCGGTTCTCCGGGCGACAGATCGACCAGCCCCGGCAGGTCGACCCCGTAACCCGAGAGGCGTACTCCCGGGAAGTGATCAGCTTCGGCTTCTGGTTCGGCGACGACACCTTCACCGAACCGGCTTTCTACTCCTACACCGCCCCCGAACCCGCCGGCCTGGCCGGAGAGCCGCTCAGCCCCGCGTCCGCGCGGTGGGTCACGCGCGGCGACAGCCACCTGGCCGTGCTGTGCTACGACGAAGCCCGCGTCGAGACCGATCCCCGTGCCGCCGTCCTCTCCTTCTACGAAAGCGCCTACCGGGCCGGGGCCGGACGCGCCGGATGGGACATCGCCGCGCTCGCGTGCCCCGGAGGCATCACAGATCCGGTCCGGCAGATCTGACCACCGGGCCCCACCGGACCGGAGAGGCCAACGATCGAGCGCGGCCGGTGGAGCAGCTTTCTCCCGGTTCGAAGCTGGTCAGGAGGGAGAGAGTGTCCCGCCGCGCGCGGGTGCTTCGTCAGGGAGCGGCGGTCGGATCGAGGCCCGGGATCTGGCGGCGTGGCATCAGGGATGCCTCCCTGATGAGGCGCCGTCGTCAGGTTTCGGTGTCGGTGCGCGCCAGGATTCCTTTGAGCAGCCCCGTGGCCTGGCCCACCTCGATGAGGTAGCCGTCCGGATCACGCATGTAGCAACGCAGCTCGGCGCGGCGGTCGATGGGCGGGGTCAGGAACTCGGCCCCTTTGGCGCGCGCCGTGGCGTAGAAGTCGTGGATGTCCGCCACCCGTACGTTCAGGAAGCTGGAGACGGTGTTGAGGTCCTCCGGTGTGCGCAGGACGACATCGGGTTTGTCGTCGGTGGGCCCCCCGCCAGGGTTCATGATGATCCAGCTGTTGGCGACCTTGACGATGCAGGGGTTCTCATCCAGCACCACCCTTCCACCCAGTACGTCGGCGTAGAACGCCCGCGAGCGAGGGACGTCGCTGACCGTGAGGAAGTGCGTGAGTACCAGGCCCTCGGCCGGTGCAGGAAGGTCGTCGGCTGTGGCGCCGGCAGACGTGACGTCGGACATATGCCGAGCGTATGGCGCGTATGGCCGTTCCGGTCCGCGCCGCACCGGTGACAGCGCGGCGCGGGCGGATTGAGGCAGACGGGCTGCACGCAGTTCAGGACAGTTCGCGGACCCCGAGTTGCTGCACGAACAGCAGGCTGTCGGCGTTGGCCCAGTACTCGGCGAGCATGCCGTCCTTGATCAGCAGGGTGTCGGTGCCGGTGAAGTGGACGCGGGTGCCCACGGCGTCGTCGGACGCGCCTGGGAAGCCTCCGGCGTAGGTGCCTTCGGCCGCCCAGCGGACCACCAGGAAGTCGTCAGTGGCGATCGGGCCGACCGTGATCTCGAAGCTGAGGTCGCGCAGGATGGTGTGGATGCCGGTCACCCAGCCGTTCAGGCCCTCGCGGCCATGCACAGTGTCGTCGCCGGAGCCGGTGATGGGGGCGGCGTGCGCGACGAAGCCAGGCGCGATGATCTTGTCGGTCTGGGACAGGTCGTTGTTCCACAGGTCCTTCCACGGCTCGGCGAGCAGGGCGTTGGCGGAAGCGGACATGGCAGTTCTCCTTCGTGTTGATGGACTGCGCGGTGCAGCCGTCGAAGCCGACACCGGCGTCGGCTTCGGGTCTCCTGACGGAGTTGCTGCTGGCACGGCTGTTGCGGTGGGGTTGGAGCCCGGGCCGTTGCTGCGGGGATCAGGGGCGGCCCGGGCAGTTCGGGTCGGTCAGGCAGGCAGTTCGGAATCGGGGATCCAGTGGCCGTGGATGCCGGCGGGCACCCTGCGGGGGAGTTCGACGGCGGCCACGGTGCTCAGGTCGCTCGCGTCCAGGACGAGCAGTTCCGAGGCGTCGGCCTTGAGGTCGCTGACGATGGTGAGCAGGTAGCCGTGGTCCTCGGCGGTCCCGCCCTCGGCGGGCGCGAAAACGGCCTCGCCGGGCATCCGGCCCTCGCCGTGCGCGAGCAGTTTCTCCTGCCCGGACTGTGTGTCGAACTTGACGGTGTGATAGCCCGACAGGCCGGCGCCGGGGAAGGCGATGGCGTAGCTGTAGCGGTAGGCCGAACCGGTGTGGGCGTCGTTGATCGACGGGAACTCGGTGGCCAGGTCGTTGAGGGACTCGGTGGTGACCTTGCCCGTGGCCGGGTCCATGATCCACCGGTAGAAGGTCGACCCGGCGTCCGGGCTGGTGCCGTAGCCGGGAGCGCCGACCCACCACTTCCACGAGCCCTCCCAGGCGGAACGGTCGAAGCACGGTGCTTCGAGGACGATCCGGCCCTGCGCGTCGGTGTAGGCGTTGGTCACGTGCAACAGCGCCGCCTGGTGGGTCACTTCGTACCAGGTGGTCCTGCCCCCGGCGCGCGGCATCACGCCGATGCGCAGCGGGACGTCGTCGTGCCAGCGGTAGGGGATGCCGGACTGCTCGGCGTGGTCGAAGACCACCGGTGAGTCGATGAAGACGACGTGCTCGCGGGTGATGGCGAAGTCGTGCATGAGCGAAGGGCCGGAGCCGTCGATGACCTCCGAGGTGACGATGTCGCCGGAGGCGTCGGCCACGTAGTAGGTCAGGTGCGGCGGGAAGGGGCTGTAGCTGAAGAAGTGCAGCTCGCCGGTCTCCGGATCCTCCTTGGGGTGGGCGGTCATCGCGCTGGTGAGCTTGCCGCCGAAGTCGTGGACGCCGATCGTGTCGAGGTCGGCGCTGACCTCCCAGGGCAGGTTGGCCTCCTGGAGGGCCAGATAGCGGCCCCCGTGGAAGATGATGTTGGTGGCGGCGGCGCTGACTTCGAGTTCGGTTCCGGTGAAGGGCACGCCGTCCAGGTAGGGGGTGCGCACCCAGCGGTTGCGGTACCACTCGGCCCGGCCGCCTGTGAGGCGGACCCCGTGGATCATGCCCTCGCCGCGGAACCAGTGCGTGGGGGTGACTCCCGGCTTCGGGTTGTGGCCGTTGCGGAAGTAGCGGCCGTTCAGCTCAGGCGGGAGGGTGCCGCGTACCTGCAACTCGTGGCCGGTGATCTCGTCGGTGACGGGGGCGAAGTGGCCGCTGACATAGGGCTTGTCGATAGTCATGGTCATGCCTTTCGGGTCGAGAGAGCCGAGACGAGGAGGGTCAGGGCGGCGCAGGCCAGGAAGGCCGCGCCGGGGGAGGGGAGCAGGGTCAGGAAGGACAGGCCGATGGCTCCGCCGATCTGCCGGGTGGCGTTGACCAGCCCGCCGGCCAGGCCGTTGTCAGTGGCCAGGACGCCCGTGGAGGACATCGCGGTGAGCCGGACGAAGGCCACCCCGAGTCCGATGCCCATGAGGAGCGTCGGGCCGAGCAGGTCCGCAAAGAAGGTGCCCTCGGCCGGAGTTCGGGACAGCCAGGCCAGTCCGGCCGCGAGAACCAGCAGGCCCGCGGGGAGCACGAGGCGGCCGGAGACCTTGCCGGTGACCCATGACGAGGCAGTGATCGTGAGGGCGAGGGGAAGCTGGGTCAGCCCGGCCTCCAGGGGCGAGTAGCCGAGGGCGCGCCGCTGATAGAGGGGCAGGAAGTAGAACAGACCGAGCCAGACCGCGCCCAGCAGGGCCATCAGCACGTTGGGCACCGCCACCACGCGCATCCGCGCCGGCAGCAGCGGGTCTGTGGCACGCCGCTGGAGCACCACGAACAGGCCGAGCAGCGCCACACCGGCCACGGCCGGCGGCCAATGGCCGGACAGGCCGTAGGTGAGCGCGACCAGCCCCGCCGTCACCGTCACCGCGCCCGGCGCGTCCAGGCTTCCGCCACGCGGCCGGTCGGCCCCGACGAGCAGCCGGGTGGCCACCAGCACGGCCAGGGCGAAGGGCACCATCACGACGAACACCGCACGCCAGCCGTACAGACTGGTGAGCAGCCCGCTCAGCAGCACACCCGCCGCACCGCCGGCACCGGAGACCGCGCCCCACACGCCGAGCGCGGTGCCACGCCGCTCCCTGTCGGGATAGAGGGTCAGCACGAGAGCCAGCGCCGTGGGCGCCAGCAGCGCGGCACCGATTCCCTGTGCTGCCCTGCAGACGATCAGCACGATCGCCGTGGGCGCCAGTGCCGCGCCCAGGGAGGAGAGGGCGAACAGGCCGATGCCGAGCAGAAACACGCGACGAAGGCCGTATACGTCGCCTGCGCGCCCGCCCGGCAGCAACAGCGCGCCGAAGACCAGCACGTAGGCGTTGACAGTCCACGCCTGGCCCGTGTCCGACAGAGCGAGCCCGTCCCGGATCCGGGGCAGGGCGACGTTCACGATCGATGTGCTCAGCACGACCAGGAACTGGGCCGTGGCCAGAACGGCCAGCGATGTCCAGTCGGTGGCGGTCGGTTGCTCTGCGGTGCGGGTCATGTCTCGACACTCGCAGCGGGCGCCCGCCGCTCGCGTCGGTAGTCATTGCCTATACGACTCCTCGCGGGACGGCTTCTGGGGCACTGGGGCCTGTTCCGGATTCTCCTGCGCCACACAACCGCACCGCATAGGTTTTCGAACATGCCCGAGACACACGCGGATGAGCTGATCGGTCGTCAAGACGAGATACGGCGGCTCGACGCCCTGCTCCGAGCGGGACGGGAGAGCCGGGGCGGCGCCCTGGTCCTGCGGGGTGAGCCGGGCATCGGCAAGAGCGCGCTGCTGCGTCACCTGGACGAGGCCGCGACCGGATTCCTCGTCATGCAGGCGTCCGGTGCGGAGTTCGAGACGGAGCTGCCGTTCGCCGCGCTGCACCAGTTGCTCGCGCCCGTCGCCGACCGGCTGACGGAGCTTCCTGCGCCGCACCGCAAGGCGCTGGAGATCGCTTTCGGCCTCGACACCGGCAGACCCGATCCGTTCCTGGTAGGCGTCGCGTCGCTGGGCCTCCTGGTGGAGACGGTGCGGGAACGCCCGCTCCTGTGCGTCGTCGACGACGCACAGTGGCTGGACCAGGCGTCAGCCAAGGCGCTGGCCTTCGTGGCCCGCCGGGTCTCGGCCGAGCCGATCGCCCTCGTGTTCGCGGCGCGCGAGCCTAGCCGTCTGCCCGAGCTGGACGAGCTGCCCGGCCATTCGCTTCAGGGTCTTGGCGAATCGGATGCCCGCGCTCTGCTGGCTGCGGCGGTCCGCGCCCCGTTGGACGAGCGGGTGCGCGACCGCATCCTTGCCGAGGCGCGTGGCAACCCCCTCGCGCTGGTGGAACTTCCGAGGACCGCCGGACTCGGCGGGATGGCGGGCGGGTTCGCCCAACCCGACTCGGTGCCCGGCGTGATCGAGCAGAGCTTCCGCTCCCGGCTGGAGCTCCTGCCGCCGGCGGCCCGGCTGCTGGTGACCGTCGCCGCCGCCGACCCGATCGGCGACCCCGGCCTGCTGTGGCGTGCGGCCGAACTCCTGGGCATCGACGCGGCAGTTGCCGCGGAGTCTGCCCCGCTGGTTGAGTTCGGCACCCGGATCCGCTTCAGCCACCCCCTCGCCCGCTCGGCCGCCTACCACGCCGCGACGCCGGAGGACCGGCGCAGGGCACACCAGGCACTGGCCGTCGCGACCGACCCGGTCGCCGACCCCGACCGGCGGGCCTGGCATCGCGCCCAGGCCAGTGCCGGCCCGGACGAGCAGGTCGCCGCCGAACTCGAAGCCTCCGCCGGCCGCGCCCGGGAACGTGGCGGTGTCGCGGCGGCGGCGGCCTTCCTCGAACGCTCGGCCGCACTCACGATCAGCCCGGTCCGACGCGCCGAACGGATCCTCGCCGCGGTCCATAACAAGCTCTCGGTGGGCGACTTCGACACCGCGGCCGAACTGCTCAGCACCGTCCGGACCGACGATCCGAGCCAGGCCGCCAGAGCCGACCTGCTCCGCGGCAGGCTGTCGTTCGTCCGCCGTAGGGGAGACGAAGGCCCCACAAAATACCTCCTGCGCGCCGCCGCCCTGCTGGCGGCCACCGACCCCGGCTGGTCACGGGAGTGCCATCTGGACGCCATCGAGATGGGCGTCCTGCTCGGCGACCTCGACCACGTGGTGGACGCCGTCAGGAAGGCCCCGCCGTCGGGGGAGCCGGTGTCCGGCGCGGCGGCGCTCCTGACCGGCCTCACCAGCCTCGTCGGCGACGGGCATCGGGCGGCGGGGGAGATCCTGAGGCCGGTCGTCGGCGACGCCGGCCACGACGTGTGGGCCAGGCGGCCCTCACTGGGCTTCATGGTGGCCGCCGAGCTGTGGAACCGCGACGCCATGTACGGCATCGCCACCCGCGCCGTCGCTGCCGGCCGAGAATCGGGTTCCTTCCACGAGCTGCCCATCGCACTGGCCATGCTGGCCACCGCGACCGTGCACACCGGCGACTTCGGTGCCGCGACGGAGCTGATCTCCGAGGAGGAGGCGATCGCCGACGCCACAGGCGCGGCGCCGCTGGTCTATCCGCGCCTCCACCTGGCCGCGCTGCGCGGACGGCGCGAGGAAGCGGTCGAACTGTTCGCATCGGTGGATCACCGGATGAGCCTCAGCGTGCAGTGGGCCACGGCCGTATTCAGCAATGGCCTCGCCGACTACCCGGCCGCGCTGAAGGCGGCAAAGCAAGCGGTCGCGTACGGCGCCTTCGGCACATCGGGCCTTGCCCTGCCCGAGCTGGTCGAGGCGGCCGTGCGATGCGGCGAGACCGAGGTCGCCGCCGCGGCCCTCGTGTCCCTCCAGGAACGCACCCAGGCCGGCCGACAGGCGTGGGGCCTTGGCGTCGAGGCCTGTGCGCGGGCCCTGGTGACCGAGGACGAGTCCGCCTACCAGGAGGCGATCGCTCTGCTCGACGACGGCGCACTGGTCGTCTACCGCGCGCGGGCGCAACTGCTGTACGGGGAATGGCTGCGCCGCCAGGGCCGGCGGCGTGACGCCCGGTCCGCGCTGCGGCCTGCGCACGAGTCGCTCTCCGACCTCGGCGTCGAAGCGTTCGCCGAGCGCGCCGCCGGCGAGTTGCGCGCCACGGGCGAGCAGGCTCGCAGCCGCACATCGAAGGCATCGGACCAGCTGACGATGCAGGAGGTGCACATCGCACGCCTGGTCGCCGACGGCGCCACCTCCAAGGAGGTGGCGGCAAAGCTGTTCCTCAGTCCGCGGACGGTCGACGCGCACCTGCGCAACATCTTCCGCAAACTCGGGCTCACCTCACGCAGGCAACTGCGAGACCTGCCCGACATTCGTTAGCCGCATCGTGGTGGCCGCGGCCTCGGGCCCGTTCATCGACTCCACGGGGCCGGGCCAGCTCAACCCGTACTTGGCCCGGTAGGCACCGGAGACACGCTGGACGAGCTCGGGGTCATCCACCGCCTGGAGCGTGACGGCCAGCCGGACCCCGGCCACCTCCACCTCCGTGTCCGCATGCCGCAGGACCCGGCGGTACCAGGCACTGCGCCGGCCGAACGCCGAGCGGACATACGCCTCCCCGTCGAGCACCACCAACCAGACCGTCCTGTGCGACCACCGACCGTCCGTATGCCGTACCCACAAAGCGATCTCCGTGCGATCCATGTAAGCGTTCATGGACGAACTTTCACCGTCGCGGCACTACGCACGCGTCGGTGGTCCTCACCTAGATGGGCGGGCTCCACCGCAATCGACAGGGACACGCACACCCTCCCGCCGAGCTGGATTCGTCTCGGCCGCGGCGATTGGGCGTCAAGACGGTCTCCCGGTGATGGGCGAAGTGGGCTCGCCCATCCCACCACGAACCTCTGACACCGCGGGCGCCCCGGTCACAGCGCCTCGGCATGAACGTCCAGGTCGTCCAGACCCTCCTGACCTGTACTTGTTCAGGATGGACGAGGGTTCAGTGCTCGCAGAGGGAGAATTCTCTTTCGTAGAGCTGCTCGTTGTGCTCGTCGACGAAGAACTTGCGTTCCTGCATGAGCTGTTCGCGGTACTCCTTGGCCTGTTCAAGCGTCATGGTCGAGGTGTCGGACCATGGTTGTTGCGGTGGCACATCGGATGTCGAGAGGATCTTTTCCGACGGGTCGACCAGGAAGAATGCGAGAATTTTGCGATATCCCGGGCGGGCGGGGTCCGTGAGGCGGAACGAGTCGACGCGGTGTTGCAGGATGTTCGGGAACGCCAGGGAGCGGCCCGCTGGGGTCGATGTCGATCCCAGCACCTGGTTCAGTGCGTCTTCGTCCTCCAGGCCGTAGACCTCACGCAGACCGTTGTCGTCGTTCTGTTCGTAGTGCGGGTCGTCGAGTGCCGCCCGGAAACTCAGCCGACTTTCGGTGATGTTCTCGCTGTCCCAGTAGTAGATGCCGGTCGAGACGATCCGCTCGTTCATCATCCCCTCGACATGCCAGGAACCGCCGGGGTACTCGGGCTTGTCCGGGGTGAGATGAATGGTGGCGAGCTTGACGATGACCTGGAGACGGCGGCCACGCAGGTCGACGCGGGTGGATTCGTCGGGCAACTCGGGCGGAGTGAAGGCCGGGGCATCCGGGATGACCGGGCGGCGGTTCTCCCACCAGTCGTCCTGGGCCTCTTCCCACGCACGGAGGGCTTCTGTGTAGGCCGCCCCATCATCACCGTAGGACGATTTGTCCGGATACTCCGGCTCCGAGTCGTACCACCCGTAAGGATCGGCCTCGATCCGCAGGGGGCGAGGATGGCGCAGATCGGTGAGCACGTTCTCCAGCAGCGGGCGCAGACGCGCGAACAAGTCCGGTAGGGCGGAGGCCAGTTCGCGATGAGTCTCGGGGTGGATGTTGTTGACGTACGAACGGAAGGCGACATCGCCGTCGTCGCTGACGTCGACGTCCGTGGGCAGCCACTGGAATGTCTCCGAGAATTCGTACCTCGAATAGCGGTCCGTCGGGTTCTGCCAAGCTCGCTCGGGCGCGCCGCTCGCCTCTCTCACCAGGCAGAACAGTGAGGGATGAACCAGATCCAGTACCTGGCCGTCGGATCCGGGATGCCAGTCCTGTTCTCCTTCGGGGACCTGTTCCAGAACTCGAACCGCCTCGCGCAGCCGGGATCTGAGCTTGTCGTCGACCAGCGTGTCCGACTGCCACACCCCGTCGACGGCGGACGTCTCGACGCCGGTTCGTCCGTCCCGCAGCGCGGCGTAATGCACGAGTTCGGCAAGCACGTAACGAACCTGCGCCTCGGTGAGGCCCTGGGCGACCGCTTCTTTCGACCACCTGGCGACGATGTCGGCATCGTTCATCTTGTCGAACCACCCCGGCTTCGCCCGAATGTGGGCGCTGCACTGCATCATCTGAAGTTCCCGCAGCGTTCGGGGCGTCGCGAACGCTATGGAACGGGAAGCATGAAAGGGCAGGGGGAAAGCGGACAGGCCAGTCAATTCTCTTGATCCTCCCAGTCGGTGTGCGGTGGCTGGAAGGGTACTTCAGTGGACTGACACCGCAGCCGTGGTTCCTGTCCCCGCTGGTCCGGGAACCAAGGGTTCGACGCAGAGGATGAGCAGGGCTGCCTGCTGGAAGCAGCTCAACTTCCGCAAGGGCGATCGAAGTTCATGCCGTTGAGCAAAGGTGTCCACGCCCTTGCGCCGTCCCGACCGGCCGGTACCGCCGATGGCCGGTACCGCCGCGATCGGGGCGGTCGTGCATCTGCCGGCCACCGCCTTCGAGGAGGGCAGGGACCTGTCCTCGATGAACGGCATCATGGCCTGCGCCGTCTACCGTCTGCTGCCGCCTCTGCGGCCCGGCCTCACTTCAGGTGCCGGCCGAAGAACCGGTTCCCGTCCTCCCCCTCGAACCACGGGGTACCGACATGTCCGCCCAGATTGGCGTGCAGCGTCTTCTCCTTGCTGCCGAAGGCGTCGAACAGGTCCAGGGCCCGCTGCCGAGGGTTCCCTTCGTCGTCCCACTGCAGCAGGAACAGCAGCGGAATGATGAGCTGCCGGGCCTCCTCGCGCTGGGCGCGGGGCACGTAACCCCCGGCGAAGAAACCGGCGGCCGTGATGCGCGGCTCGACCACCGCAAGCCGGATACCGACGGCGGTCCATCCCGAGTACCCGACCGGGCCGCCGATCTCGGGCAGCGCAAGGAGGGCGTCCAGGGTGGTCCGCCATTCCGGGACCGCCTTCTCGACCAGCGGGCCGACGAAGGACTCGAAGATCTCGTCGACCGGCTCGCCCGCCTGCATTGCCCGGCGGAGGTCGGCGCGGGCCTGCTCGTCGGTGGCGGAACGGGGCCGGCCACCGCACCCGGCGGCGTTGATGGAGGCCACCGCGTAGCCGTACGCCGCGGAGTGCCGGGCCCGGGCCACCAGCCGGGGTTCCCCCTTGGGCAGGCCATTGTTGTGGGCCATCAGGATCAGCGGGGCCGGTGCGGCGGATTCAGGTGTCCACAGGGTGCCGGGGATCTCGCCGAGGGTGAATTCGCGTTCGAGGACGCCGTCGTCGAGGCGGCGTTCAGAGGTGAAATGCATGGTCGTGCCTTTCGGGAGTGCGCTTGAACGGCGCTCCCGGACGACCTATCGCCCGACCGTGACCCCGGAGGGGAGCACCCATGTCGATTCTGCGTTCACGGGTACCACCTCCTCGTTCTGTCGCACGGCCTCCGGAAAGGTAACAGTGGTCGCCGTGGTCCGCCAACGGGTTTTGCGGAGGCTCTTGGCCGGATGCCACGGAGCCACTCCACTACGGGCCAAGACCATGTGGTTGCGGGCGTGGAACTCCTGACGGAATGATCTACAAGGCATCGTCGGCCCCTGGGGCAGTGGGCAGCAGCCAGGTGCGAGGATGCTGGCGTGTTGGATGCGATCGACTCGGTGGATTGGGGTGCCGTACCCGGCCATCCCGACTGGTATGAACCGGCTCGTGCCACCCATGGTCTGCGCGCGCTGGCTGATGCGGCCAACCCGGTGGAGGCGGCGAAGGCCGGCTAGCTGCTCGGCGGCGGCGGAATCGTCCATGGTCACAGTGGTGCGGTGTTTCCGGCGGCTGCGGTCGCGACCCCTCTGCTCCTGGACATCGCTCAGCAGGGTCACCCGGCGGCGCGGGACACCGCGTTGGGACTGCTCGACGAGGCCCTGTCGTCCTATCCCCACGCCGCGTACACGCGGGTGACGACGTCCTACGGCACAGCAGCCCCGATCTGCTGCGCCATCGCCCACCAACTGCGAGCCCGCACAGCTCTCCTCGCCGGACTCGGCAAGCGGGGCAGGGCGCTGCTTGCTGATGCGGCCGAGCACTGGCGTTTCGACATCGGAGAGTGCGTCGCCGACGGCAATGACACGGCAGCCTTCGGGGCCCTGGTCGGCTGTTTCCCGGACGGCGTACATGCAGTGGAACTGCACCTCGCCGGTGAGATCGCCGTGCTGGACGAGGTTGCCCTCGAATACCCGCCCGTGAACGGCTCTCTCGAAGCGTGCCTGCGGGTGACTGGACGGCGTCCAGGTGAACTGCCGTCCGGCGCTGTCCTGTTTCCGGCGGAGTGCGGTGAACGGGTGCACTGACCGGCTTACATGGTTCACGCGTCATGAGGTGCAGGGGCCGTCTGCCGTCGTGGCGCGGTACGACGCCTCCAGCAGATGACGACGCATCCGAGGGTGAGGAGGGCTTCGTGGATGTCGTCGCGTGTCTCCCAGCGGATCCGTTGGCGGCGGAACGAGTGCAAGTGGGCGAATGCTCGCCCCACGAACCAGCGTTGAGTGCCGAGTCCGGAGTCGTGCTCGGTGCCTCGGCGGGCGATCACTGGCTTCACGCCGAGGTCCCGGACCAGGCGGCGGCAATCGGCGTGTCCGAGCCGGAGCCAAGTTCCTGCGGTAGGTGTTCCCGGGAGAGCCCGGTGTGCAGGAGGAAGCAGGCTCCCCTGGAACACCAGCCGGTCCGGATGCCGCTTGCGCCCCGGATGCCGAGCCATTGCGCGCATGACCGGCTGGCCGCGCATGAACCTGGCTCCACTCATCAGGCCCCCTGGAAATCGATCATCTAGGCTGGCTCGGTGACTGATGAGCAGGAGCGGGTGCAGCCGTCGGGAGTGTGGGCCACGGCGGTGGGAGTGGCCAGGGTGCGGGCGCTGGAGACCGAGCGGGAGAACGCGCTGTTCCGCGACCCACTGGCACAGGCCTTCGCCACCGCCGGCGGTCTGGGGCCCTCCTTGCCGCCGCCCGGTGACGAGGCCGCGCGACGCCGTCGGCAGGGTGTGGCGTTCTCCATCGTCATCAGAACGAAGTTCCTCGACGACCTGTTGCAGCAGGCCTCCGCGTCCGGAGTCCGGCAGGTCGTGCTACTCGGCGCCGGCATGGACAGCCGCGCCTTCCGGTTGGACTGGCCCGAGGGCACCCGACTGTTCGAGGTCGACACCGCCGCGCCACTGGACTTCAAGGCTTCGGTGCTGCGCCAGCAGCGGGCCGTCGCACGCTGCGAGCGGATCACCGTCGCGGTGGATCTGCGTGAGGACTGGCCAGGCGCGCTGGCCGCCGCAGGGCACGACCCGGCGGAGCCGACCGTGTGGATCGCCGAAGGGCTGCTGATCTATCTGCCCGAGGACGCGGTGGAGCTGCTGCTGGCCCGGATCAGCGCGCAGTCGGCAGCCGGCAGTCGGATGGGGCTGACATTGGGCTCGCGCGGCGTGATCGAACGCTTCGGCGTGGACGCCGTGCCGGGATCGGCGGCGTCCATGTGGGTCTCGGAGATGCCTGACGACCCGGTGGGCTGGCTGGCCGGGTACGGCTGGGACGCCGAAAGCCACACCCTGCGCGAGCGCGCTGCCGCCTACGGCCGCCCGATCAGCACCCCGCCGCAGCGCGAGGAGCGGCCCGGCGGACTGATCACGGCGGTCCGCCGGTAGAGCGCCTCGCAGTTCCCTGGAGGTTGCTCCGTATCGGGCATAGCCCTTGGCGCGTTGCTTGGTCATGGGCGGGGTGATCTCAGCGGATGACCCGAGTCGGACCGAGCCGTTCTCCGGGCTGACCGAGGGCCAGTTCGGCTAGCTGGTCCCGTTGGTGCGGCGCCGTGGAGGTGACGTCAAGCGAGGCGGGCCGTGGCGGCTGCCGCCTGGCGGACCGGGTCTTGTCGGTGCGCCGCTGCCGGCCATGTCATGCGATTGGTATCCCGCTGCCCAGGAGTTGCAATGACTGCAGAGCTTGTGCCGAGTCAGGTGTCGACCGGGCTGGGGCATGCTTCACGATCTCGCGCTCACAGGATGGGCTGGCTCTGGTTCACCGCGAAGGTGTCCCGTCCGTCCGGCGTCGTGACCCCGTCCGGCGAAGTGGAGACAGTTACGACTTCGTCGCCGGCCTTCGCCTCGATGTCGTCCTGGACCTCACACGCCACCGTGACCGTCACGGGGTAGACCGAGTCTCGGGCCGGCTCGGCGAACTGCGCGAAGATCGAACTCTTGTCGATCAAAGACCAGCGTTGGCCCGCAGCGTCAACAAACTGAACCTCGACGATTCCGGGAAACGGCTCGTCATCCACCCAACGAACCGCCTCGGGCTCTCTCCGCACTATGCGGACGACGACCCTGACGCGGCCCTGGAGCCGACGACTCACGCGTTGGGTGCTCTCAGTGGATGGCAGCGCTCTCATCAGCAGCGTTCCGGATCGAAGTGCTTCGGGGGGCTCCGATCCCGCTCCGCCCGCTCACTTGCCCTCTGGCGGAACGAACTTGTGCTTGAGGACGAGGAGTTCCACATCTCCGACCGGTGAGCAGCACGACACCCGGGTAGCTGGTTCGGCGCGAGTGATCATGGCTCCTCCTTTGACCGGGGCGCATGGCTGGTGGCACCTGTGCGTGTGCCACGCTCTCGGAGGTCGGCCTGGGATGCCGAGCGGTCAGCGGAGGGCGGGGGTATGGGCGGGAGTCTGCGCAAGATCATGCTGTGGGGGAGGGCCCTGCAGGGGTGGTGGTCGGATCGTCTGGGGAAGGAGATCGTTTTCACATGGGCTGCGGGCATCGTTTTGAACCTCCCTGCCTGGGTCTTCGTCGAGATCTTCTGGCACCCGGACTCGATCCTCGGTGACGGTGGGCTCGGTGCCATCGGGCTGCTCATGATCATGGCTGTCGTAACGCTCTTCGCGTGGACGGGCGTCATGATCGTCCGCGACACGGTCGCCGAGTGCCGCGCGACCGCAAGCCGCGCTCGGCGTTCGTTGCTCACGGTTCAGGTACTCACGGCCGGGACGGCAGGGTGGGTCGTCCTGCGGGAGATCCTGGTCTTCGGTCATCACATATCGCCGACCGTAGGCCTGGTCTCGGTGATTCCGCTGGCGGCTCCGTACACACTCGCCTTCCTGGCACTCGTCATGCGCGAGGACGTCCGATGGCGCGTGATGGGAGCCGTGCTCCCTGTGCCGATTGCCCTGGTGGTGCTGCTTCGGTTCATGTGACCGGGCCCGTGGCGCCGTGCCGTTGCCTGGCTCGATCGCGGTTACGGCTGCACGCTGTGGCCTACATGCCACCTCATGCCGCCGCCCAGCGCGCCCCGCACTCCGGCCGCCGGTGATGCCGTCTTCGGGGACCACGCGGCTACTGACGACGGCCGGAGACGGTCCAAGGGACCTCATACCTCATAGGGCGCTTACCTGCGGGTTTCTTACACAGCGTTCATGTCGTCGATGCGAGTGACACGGTTCGGCCGTGCCGCGATTTCGGGCTACGACTACGGCCGGGCAGTGCCCCTCGGGGGCCTGCCCGGCCGCGCTGCGCTGCCTCCCCTCGGGTCAGCGGTCCGCGTTCGAGGCCGCGTCCCGGTCGGCTGCGGCGGCTGCCGACTCCGCCGCGTTCACCTTCTGCTGCATCTGTGAGTAGCCCGACGGCGTGGCCGCCGGAGCCTTCGGCGAGGCCCCGTCGTGACCGGAGCAGCCGACGGCCAGGGCGGCCAGCAGGACCACCGGCACCACCGCGGCCCCTGCGCGCATCAACTCGCCGCCTTGCCGCCGTCGTTGGCCCGGCACCACGCCCTGACCTGGTCGAGGTCCTTCTGGCGCTGCTTGAGGGTGGGCACCAGCGCCTTGCGGGTCTTCAGCCGGTCCTGGAGAAACGTGGCGATCTCGGTGTGGCCGGCCTTCTCGGCGTTGGCCGCGCGACGTTCCAGCCGGGCCACCGAACCCCGGGTGTCTGCCCCGGCGTCCAGCCGCTTCAGCGCGCGGTCGATCCGCCGGTCGATCTTCGGCACTCGCTTGCACAGCGCCTTGGCCCCGTCACCGGTCGGTCCGGGCGCGGGGGAACTGTCGGCCGTGGCCGCACCGGCGCCGCCCGCCAGCAGCGCTGCCGTGGCGAGCCCTACCAGCAGGTTGCGCCGCCTTCGCCGGATGTCCATCAAATTCCTCCGTTCCCGGGCGGACCCCTCGTCCGCCCGTCCCGCGGCAGGTTAGGAGTCCTCTTTGGGGAATCCTTGTGACCGGTATGTCCCGGCTGTCCCGATCAGCCAGTCGCGGCGGTCGGGCAGTTCGCCCTCCTCGGCAGGCAGGCGCACCTCGAAGCGTGCGCCGATGCCGCCCGGTGCGCCGCCGACCGTCACGGTGCCCCGGTGCAGTGCGGTCTGCTGGGCCACCAGCGTCAGTCCGAGCCCGGAGCCGGCGCTGGCCGGGCCGCGCCGGAACCGCTCGAAGATCAGCTCCCGGTCCTGTACCGGCACTCCCGGTCCGCCGTCGTCCACCGTGAGCACGATCCACGCTCCCACGCGCCGCAGCCCCACCGCCACGCTCACCAGTCCGTCCGCGTCGGCTCCGTGCGCCACACCGTTGGCCAGCAGATTGTCGAGCAGCAGCCGCAGTCCCGGTTCCCAGCCGCGTACGGTGATACCTGCCGGGGCGTCCAGCGCGACCAGCGCGCCGGGCGCGTGGCGCCGGGCCTCGGCGACAGCCGCCTCCGCGATCTCCGTCAGGTCGGCGGTGTGGAACGCCTCCGCCTCCACCAGGTCCCCGCGCCCGAGCTCGCGCAGCATCACCAGCAGGCCCAGCAGCCGCCCGTGTTCGCGGCGCAGATCGGCGACGACCTCCGTGCGGTCCGGTTCGGGGAGCCCGGGGTGACCGGCCAGGATGTCCAGGTTGGTGCCCATGCTCATCAGCGGCGTGCGCAGTTCGTGGGCCGCGGCCGCCGAGAACGAGCGGGCCGTGTCCAGGGCCTCGGCGGTGCGGGCGGCCTGCTCGTCGTAGCGGGCCAGCACGGTGCGTACGGTGGCGGCCAGTTCGTCGACCTCGGTGACACCGGTCCGCTCCACCGGCAGGCGCACGCGATCGGTGCTCGGGTCCAGTCCGGCGGTACGGCGGGTCAGCCGGCGCAGCGGCGCGGCGGCACCCGCGGCCATCCCCCAGGCCAGCAGACCGGACAGCGGGGCCGCGAGCACAGTGGTGACCAGCACCCGGCGTCGGACCAGTCGCTGCTGTCCACGGTCGGCGGTGTCCGACGCGAAGACCCACACGGTGCCGGAGGCGAGCGGCGTGCGCACCGGGCGGGCCAGCACCCGCCAGCTGGCACCGCCTGCGCGCACGGTGACCGGCGCCCCGGTGCGCGCGGGCAGCGGCACGCCGGAGGCAGGCTGCGGGCCGCCGCTGAAGGAACCGTCCGGTCCCACCACCCGCACGCCCACGTCGAGCGCCGCGCTGTAGAGGGCGCGTTCACGGGTGTCCGCCGCCTTGGGCCGATCCGCCGCGCCGGCCCGCAGCAACGCCCGGGCGTCCGGGACGACGGCCGCCGCCCGTTCCCGCAAGTGGTCGTCCTCGGCGCGGTGCAGATCGCGGGCGACGAGCTGGAGCAGCAGCCATCCGCAGGCCAGTACCAGCAGCGGCACCGTACAGCCGACCGCCAGTCCGATCCGGGCCGACAGTCTCACGGCTCCTCCCTGAGCACGAAGCCGACCCCACGAACGGTGTGGATCAGCCGTGGTGCGCCGTCGGCCTCCAGCTTGCGCCGCAGATAGCTGACGAAGGTGTCGACGGCATCACTGCGCACGTCGAAGTCGTAGCCCCACACCCGCTCCAGCAGCTGGTCACGGGTGAGGACGAGCCCGGCGTTGCGGGCCAGCACCTCCAGCAGCTCGAACTCGCGCCGGGTGAGATCCAGCGGGCATCCGCCACGCCGCACGGTGCGGGCGGCGGGGTCGATCAGCAGGTCCGCCACCCGCAACGCCTGTTCCTGCGCGGCGGGCGGCCGGCGCCGCAGCAGCGCGCGCAGCCGCAGCACGAGTTCCTGCAGGGCGAACGGCTTGACCAGATAGTCGTCGCCGCCGGCCTGCAGGCCGGCTATCCGATCGGCGGTCTCGTCGAGTGCGGAGAGCATGAGGACCGGCAGATCCCGGCCATCGGCGCGCAACCGCGCGCACACCTCGATGCCGCTCATCCCAGGCATCGACACGTCGAGGACGAGGACGTCGGGCGGGCCGTCCGCGACGGCAGCGAGCGCGCCGAGGCCGTCGGGTGCGGTGCGGACCGCGAATCCACTCAGCCGCAGCCCGCGCTCCAGTGACCGCCGGATGGCCGCGTCGTCGTCCACGACCAGGACCGTCCCAGGGGGTGCCGTCCCACCCATGTGCGCCTCCCTCGCTCGCCGTCAACGCCCGGCCGGCGTAGGGGATACGCGTCCGCCGGCAGCGCCCGGTCAGCGTAAGGCCCGTCTCCCTTCCATCGGCAAACCCGGTGACCTGTGCCCTCATCGGCCGGAACACGCACGTCAGCGCGACCTGCGCCACGATCCACAGGCCCCGCCGGCGGGGGGCCACCGGCCACCGAAGAGACCGCCGCGCTCCGCGGTGCCCCTGCCAGGAGTGGTCAACCTGTGACATCCGCGGCGCCTCACCGCAACCGCAGTGGCCGAAAATGTGTCTCTCAACGCGTGCCGGAAGCGCCGGAACGAGTGGGATCTCGGTCGGCACAGCGGATCTGGGGGGACGAAATGAACGCATGGGCGGTGCCCGGATACACCGAGTCGCTGGAACTCGGATCCGGGGCGAGCGGACGGGTCGTACTGGCCGTGCACCAGGAGAGCGGCCTTCCGGTCGCGGTGAAATACCTCAGCGAGTCACTGCGCACCCGGCCGGGATTCGTGCACGAGTTCAGGGCCGAGGCGCGGCTGCTCGGCGGGCTGGAAAGCCCGTACGTCGCCGGGTTGTACGAGTACGTCGAGAGTCCGGACGGCGCCGCCATCGTGATGGAGCTGGTGGACGGTGTCTCCTTGCGGGCCCTGCTGGCCGAGCGTGGTCCGCTGGATCCCGAGGCCGCGCTCGTGATCCTCAAGGGTTCGCTGCTCGGCCTGGCCGACGCGCACCGCATCGGCGTCGTCCACCGCGACTACAAGCCGGAGAACGTCCTGGTCGTGCCGGACGGTTCGTCCAAGCTCGTCGACTTCGGGATCGCGGTGGACACCGGCACCAGCGTCGGCGTCGCGGGAACCCCCTCCTACATGGCCCCGGAACAGTGGACCGGCGCGCCCGCCTCTCCCAGCGCCGACGTGTACGCGGCCACGGCCACGTTCTTCGAGTGCCTCACGGGCCACAAGCCGTACTCGGGTGACAACATCGCCGAACTCGCGCTGCGGCACGTCGACGCGCCCGTCCCCGCCGACGAGGTCCCCGAGCCGGTGCGCGCACTCGTGCGGCGCGGGCTGGCCAAGGACCCGGAGGAGCGGCCCACGCACGCCGAGGCGTTCGTCTCGGAACTGGAGGCGGCCGCCGGCGCCGCCTATGGGCCCGACTGGGAGGAACGCGGCCGGGGACGGCTGGCCGCGCTCGTCGCACTGCTGCCGCTGCTGCTGCCCTCAGCACGCAAAGCCCCGCAGACCACGACGGACACCGCACGCACGGTCCTGGCCCAGGCAGCGGGCCACGGCCCGGCTCGGTCGTGGCTCCCCGGTCGGCCGGGGATGCTCGTCTCGGCGGCGGCCGTGCTCCTGGGCATCCTCCTGACCTACGCCGCCCAGCATGCCCGGGCAGCGGATCCGCAGCAGACGGCCCAGGCCCTCGCCACCACCAGCGCCCAGCCCGGCGTGACGTCACAGGGTCCCACCGCATCGACCTCGCCGGGCCACACGTCCCCGTCCCCGACCACCACTGCCTCCCCGAGCCTGTCGCCTTCGGGCCCACCGTCTCCAGACACGACCGGTGCCAGCGACCCTTCGACGTCCGCCACCACGACGCCGTCGGGGGGGACGACGTCAGGCGGGGCGACCACCGATGCGACACCGACCACCCCATCGCCCTCCGCGCCGGCAGCTCCCGCAGTCAAGGACGTCGCGGTGTCGGCGTTCCGGCAGACGGGTCCGTCCACCGCCTCGGCAACCATCGACATCACCACGGACGGCACCGGGCCGATCTCCATCACCGTCTCGTGGTTCACCAGCGATTCCGCAGGAGTGCTCAGCATCCCGGACGGTGCGCCCCAGACCTTCGAACGCAGCGGCGCCACCCAGTACTCGCTCGCCGTCGACCACACCTTCCAGAACAAGGGGTGCTACTGGGCGGTGCAGGCCACCACGACCCCGGCCGCCGCCAATGGCAACGCCTCGCAGCAGCTTCTGACCAGGCAGTGTGACCTCCGATGACCACTCAGAACGACCGCACCCCGGCACCTGCCGACGACTCCGAGTCCACCCGTGTGCTCGATGCCAGCGACGAGTCCACCCGTGTGCTCGACCACACTGGCGAATCCACCCGCGTACTCGACCTCACCGACGAGTCCACCCGTGTGCTCGATGCCAGCGACGAGTCCACCCGTGTGCTCGACCCCACCGGCGAATCCACCCACGCACTGGACACCGCCGACGAACCCACCCGTGTGCTCGACCCCAGCGATGAGCACGCCCCCACAACCCACCTCGACCCCACCACCGAACACTCCCCGGCGCACGAAACCGGCCCGAACGACGCCGAGTACAGCGCCACCGTGCTGGCCAGCCACTGGATCCAGCGGCCAGAGCCCGACGACACCGACACTCTCGTCGCACCGCCCGGCACGCAGATCACGCCGACCGCACCGACGCAGCCCGATCGTGTCGAAGGCACCGTGCTGCGTTTCGGCCCGGGAGTGACGGCCGCCGTCGCGCACCGCACCGACAGAACGCTGCCCACCGTCCCACCAGCCCCCGCGCCCCCGCGTCGGCGCATGCGCAGACACGCTCTGCCCGCGCTGGTGCTGGTCTGCGTCATCGCGTTCCTGGCCTGGCAGCACCTCCAGCCGTCCGTCGGGGTGCGCACGGTGGCAGTCACCGCCCGGCCGACGACCGTCGGCTGCGACGGCACCGCGTCCATCGTCGGCCTGGTCGCCACGGACGACCGGCCGGGCACGCTCTCCTACCGCTGGAACCGAAGTGACGGCACGGCCTCGGCCGTCCTGCGGGAAACGGTGGACCGGGGCCAGAGGCAGGCACGGCTGCACCTCCTGTGGACCTTCCAGGGCAAGGGTCACTACAAGGCACGCGCCGAACTGCGCATCCTCACTCCCACCCACCGCACGGTGGCCACGCACCTCACATACGACTGCCCCTGACCACCCGTCAGTCGTCCAGGTGGATACGTCCCGAACGGCGTCGGCAACTTGACCCGTAGCGGCCCGCCTGGCCCGAGGGGGCCTTGGAACCCCTAACGGAATGGATCGAAGACGGGTAAGCCGGGTGCGGCCATTCGACGCCGTTGCCACAGTGGATGGCTGCCGCCCTCCGACCCGGCCAAAGGGAGGACTTGGCAGCCCACGTCCGCCTGGTCCCGGGCCGGCTGTGGCCCGGAGTGCCTAGGCTGTCACTGCTACGGAAGGGCGGTGCCATGGATGCTGACTCCCGGACCAGGGCCGCGATCGAGGAGCATTGGCGGGCCTCGGAACGCGGGAACACCGAAGCCGAGCACGCCATCTACGCCACGGACGCGATCCTGGACTACCCGCAGTCAGGCGAGCGGTTCCGGGGCCGAGTGACGATTTCGGCGCAACGCGGCGGACACCCGGCCGACCGGCACTTCACCGTCCGGCGGATCACCGGCCATGCGAATCTGTGGGTGAGCGAATGCATCATCACCTACGACGGTGCGCCTTCGTACTCGGTGAGCATCATGGAATTCGCTGACCAGCACGTGGTGCACGAGACGCAGTACTTCGCCGACCCCTTCGGCGTGCCGGCCTGGCGGGCCGCGCTCGCGGAGCCGATGCCGGGCCGAACCATCGCCGGAACCTGATTCCTGGCCTCGCTCGGGTCAGCCAGCTGGCCGGCCTGTCACGTTGTCGGAGTCGCAAGACTCCTATCGCGATGACTTCAAGCGCCTCGAGCAGATGAGCGCGCATCCCAGAGTGAGGAAGGCTTCGTGGATGTCGTCGCGGATCTCCCAGTGGATCCGCAGACGTCGGAACCAGTACAGATGGGCGAATGCGCGCTCCACGACCCATTGTTGGGTGCCGAGTCCGGAACCGTGCTCGGTTCCGCGCCGGGCGATCAGCGGCTTCACACCGAGGCCCCAGACCAGTCGGCGGTACTTGTCGTGGTCGTGTCCGCGGTCGGCCGGCACCACCTCGGGGCGGCGCCTGAGCCGACCGCGCTTGCCGCGCACGGGCGGCACGGCTTGGAGAAGCGGGATGAGCTGAGTGACGTCGTTTCGGTTGCCGCCGGTCAGGGTGGCGGCGAGCGGGATGCCGGTGGCGTCGGTTAGAGGTTCTCAGGGGCGCGCACGGCGAGGCTGCACGAGCTTGAGCTCCCGGCGCTCTGACGAGCCGCCCCCGTGCGCCGTTGCCGTCGCCGTCGGGGTGGGGAGATCGTGGGGCGGCATCCGTCGAATCCAGCGGACAACGGACAGGAGTGCCCGGACCATGGCCATCATCGTCACCTTCGACCTTGAGAACACGTCTGCCGCCCAGGAGTTGTACGACACCTGCATCGACCGCGTCACCGAGGGCCAGGGATTCACCTCGTTGGCCGACCTGCCCGTAACAGGACTTCTCGCCCACGTCGCGGGACCCGTCGGCAGCTGTTGGCGGGTCACCGACGTGTGGGAGTCTCCCGAGTCGTTCGAGGCATTCGCCAAGATACTTGGCCCTGTCATGGCCGACCTTGGCTACGGACACCTCCAGCCGGACGTCTCGCCCGCCCATAACGTCGTCCTCCGCTGAGCCGAAAGGCCGGGGGAGGGGTGGTCCGCACGCGTCTCCTCCGGCCGTCCGTCCGGAGTGTCCTCGGTTCGGATGAGGCGGCGCCGTCGAGCGGGCCGGGGCGGGATCTGGCTCCGGGTGGGCCGCTTGGCGGGTCTGATTCCCAGTGTGCACAGCCCCAGCTTGTTGCTCTTTCGACAGCTCAGGCCAGGAGTTGGTCTGCCGTTGGACCCCTCTGAGGTCGTTGCCCTCGCAGAGCACGCTGGGCTCGATGCCGGGCAGGGTGCCATGGGGGTCGTCGGCGACGAGGTCTGCGAGGGTGCGGTACTGGCGTTGCCAGTCCAGTGGCCGCGGGCAGTCCCCGTCCCGGTTGATGGCCGCCGGCCGCTGCGCGCGCTCCGCTGCTCGTCCCTGGTTCTTCCCTGGGCTGCTTCTACGGCGGAGTTGGCCCTGTGTTGCCCGATGGGCATCATCGCTTCGCCTTGGCCTCAGGCGGTGTCCTGGCGGGGTGCGAGCTGGCTGGTGGCCCGCGGGCTTGGGGTCCGCGCTGGCTGCTTCCGGCGCGGACCTTTGCATGATCTTCGACGCGGCCCTGGGCAATTACGCCGTCGCCGCAACGGGATCCATGACACGCCCTACCCTTGCAGGAGCGGAGCCTTTCCGTGTCCATGACCAATCCATGACGGTCCGTCCTGGGCAGAGCCCGAGGTCACGCCATCAAAAGGAGACCCCCATGCGAAGACTGCGGCTCCGAGCGCTGCTGCTCGCCCTGCTGGCCACGACCGCAGGCGGCCTCGTCCTCTCCCCGGCGCCGGCATCGGCCGCAGAGTCGTGCCGCACTGGATGGCTGTGTCTGTACAAGGACACCGGCTTCAACAACATGGCCTTCACCACCCAAAGGCACGGCGTCTGCTGGGATCTCCTGAACTACGGGATCACCAACGTGGGGTCCTACTGGAACAACTTGTCGGTGTACGTCGATTTCTTCGACGTGAGCCAGGACGAACACGTATGGAGCATCCGCCCCGGCGGCAGCAGTTCGAACGCGACTTCGTTCACAGGCGAACGCTACGTCTGCACCCGCTGACACCCCGCCCTGCGAGCATCCGGGTGCGGCCCGGCCGCCCCGGATGCCCATGGCCAGACACTGGGCGCTGCAGCACGCAGGCCGTCTGTACGAGCGGTGGTCGCGGCAGCTGCGGGTCAGCGGTGCAGGATCTGACGGGACGGTGATTTCCTGGTCGCAGCCGCGTACCTCGTACGCGCGGGGTGCGTCTCGCGGCGCAAGTAGGTCCTGGCCCTGGCATGCGGCGACAGTCCCGCCCAGCAGTGATGGGGCAACTCCCGCGGGGTGTCCGACCGCGCGTGGGAGTCCGGTGACCTGCGGGTTCGGCTGCGGGCGTGGAACGGCCTCTACCTGGACCGATTCGGCGGACCCGGCCGCGACGGCTCCCCGCTGACCACCCGTCGGCGCAACGACGTCCACACCCAGCGCTGGGACATGGAGTACGCCGGTCTGGGCGACAACATCGTCCGGCTCAAGGCGTTCGGCAGCGGCGGACGGTGCGTCGACATCCTGGACACCTACGAGCCCGGGCCCGGCGAACGTTCCCTGCTGCACGACTGCACTGACCGCGGCGCCAGGACGACGGCACGGGCCACCGCTGGCAGGCGAAGATGTACGGGGACGGCTCCCTCCGCTTCCGCAACGAGGCCGCACACCTGTGCCTGGTGCCCTCGGCGCGGGAGGCCGCCTACGTGACGATCGAGAACTGCAGCGACGACGCACGTCAGCGCTGGACGATCGTGCCGTAGCCGTGACTCCGCAGCCGCGAGGTGAACCGGTCCTGGGGGGGGGGGGGGGGGGGGGGGGGGGGGAAAAAGGGGGGGGGTCTCTGCCCCCTTCCTCCCCCCCCCACCTCTCCCGGCCG
>NZ_JBWKFN010000045.1:48270-62025 GCF_056434245.1 Streptomyces sp. NPDC044064 | reverse complement strand
GGGGCCCAAGACACCACCCGCCCCCCCCCCCCCCCCCCCCCCCCCCCCTCCCCCCCCCCCCCTCCCCCCCACCCCCCCCCCCCCCCACCCCCCCCCCCCCCCCCCGCCCCCCCCCCCCCCCCCCCCCCCCCCCCCCCCCCCCCCCCGTCGGCTTCTCAGCGGTGGCGCATCCGGACGTTCGGCTCCCGGCCGGCATGCGGCAGGTTCGGCCCGCCCGGGACCACGGGCGGGGCCCGTCCGGCCCTCCCACTCGGCGACCGTGCCGGTCGTCGTCCACGTCTCCGGCCCCGCCGCCGGGACCTCGACACCGAGAGCTCGTGCGCCGGTTTCCACGGGTCGCCGGCGGCACCGCCGGGCCGCCGCCCGACGGGTGCCACCGGACGCCGCGCCTTCGCCGTCGGCCACACCGGCGCGCCCACCCGGCCCGGCGCTGCCTGTCGGCCCGGCGCTGCCTCCCGGCCCGGGCCCGCCTCTCAGGCCGGCCCCGGCTTCTGGCCTTGCGCTGCCCTCCGGCCCGGGCCTGCCTTCTGGCCTTGCGCTGCCTTCAGGCCCGGCCCCGCTTCCCAGGCCGGCTCCGCCTTCCGGCCTGGTGCCGCTTCCCGGCCCGGGCCCGCCTCCCACACCGCGGCCGGTGTGCGGACCGCCAACCCGCGCCCCCTCGGCGGCGGGGTGACGACGGCTCCGCAGATCACCGGGATGTCCGGATCGACGTCCTGCTTGCGCCGCTCCGCGGCCCGCACCGGCGGGTCCGGGCATCCCGCGGGAAGCCCGTCCACCCACCTGTCCCAACTGCGGAAATCCCGCACCGGACGGCTCCGCGAGCTGCTCCTCGGGGCGGCTGGGGGCGCCCGCACGCCCGGTTGTCGAGATCATGCGCCGTGCGCGGCACAGAGCCCCGTTCGACGAGGCAGCGCACCACAAATTCGGCAGGTACAGTGCGGAGATCAGCAGACCCCAGTGTGAGGCCCCGCCCGTGTTGACCCAGACGACCTCCCGGGTCCTCGAACCGAGCGACCTGAATGCCGCGCTCGCCGTCCTCGACCGCGAGCCGGTCGCGAACGCCTTCGTGACGTCCCGGGTGCAGATCGCCGGACTCGACCCCTGGCGCCTCGGCGGCGAGATGTGGGGCTGGTACGAGGACGGCATGCTCACGTCCCTCTGCTACGCGGGCGCCAACCTGGTCCCGATCTGCGCCTCCCCGCGCGCCGTCCGCGCCTTCGCCGACCGCGCCCGCAGGGCCGGCCGCCGCTGCTCCTCCATCGTCGGGCCCGCCGAAGCCACCGCCCAGCTGTGGCGCCTGCTCGAACCGCACTGGGGCCCGGCCCGCGAGGTCCGCGGCCACCAGCCCCTGATGGTCACCGACCGCATGCCCGCCGACATCGCCCCGGATCCCTACGTCCGCCGCATCCGCAAGGACGAGCTGGAGACGATCATGCCGGCGTGCGTGGCGATGTTCACCGAGGAGGTCGGCGTCTCGCCGCTGGCCGGCGACGGCGGCCTGCTCTACCAGGCCCGGGTCGCCGAACTGGTCGGCTCCGGCCGCTCCTTCGCCCGCCTCGACGAACACGGCAAGGTCGTCTTCAAGGCGGAGATCGGCGCGGCGACGGCCCAGGCCTGCCAGATCCAGGGCGTGTGGATGGCACCGGAGTACCGCGGCAGGGGCCTGGCGGCGCCCGGCATGGCAGCCGTCCTGCGCTACGCGCTGGCCGACGTGGCTCCGGTGGTGAGCCTCTACGTCAACGACTTCAACACGGCGGCGAGGCGGACCTACCGGCGCGTGGGCTTCCAGGAGGTCGGCGCCTTCATGAGCATTCTCTTCTGAGACATCCGAGAGGCGGCCGCCCCAGGGGCAGGAGGCTGAGTCGATGTGCGGCTGCGCCGCGTGCGCGTGGGCAGCCGCAGATCACCCGCACCCCGCACACAGCGCGAGCCCCCCTGTACGCTCCCCGCATGGACCTCGTGATCGGCCCCCTGGACCTCTCAGCCCATGTCGACGAGGCCCTCGCCGTCCAAGCCATCGCCTTCGGACTCGGCCCGGACGAGGTGGCCGTACGCCGCCAGATCGTCCAGCGCCACATGCAGTACCCGGGTGCCAGGGCCCTCGGGGCGACCGCCGGCGGGCTGCTCGTCGGGTTCGTCTACGGCATGCCCAACTCCCGCACCCACTGGTGGTCCACGGTCGTGGAGCCCTACCTCCGCGCCCAGCGCAACGACCTCTGGCTGGACGACTCCTTCGTCATCACCGAGCTGCACGTCCACCCCGACCACCAGAACCGCGGCATCGGCCGCCGTCTGATCACCACCATCACCGACGGCGCCGCCGAGCCCCGCTCGATCCTCTCCGCGATCGACACCGACAGCCCGGCGCGCGGCCTCTACCACTCCCTCGGCTACGTCGACCTCGCCCGGCAGGTCCACTTCCCGAGCGCCCCCCGGCCGTACGCCGTCATGGGCGCACCTCTGCCACTGCGTCGGCGTTAACCGATTTCCACCGGAACCGCCAGCCCGGCTAACCTCCTATGCCATCACCCTCCCCCACTCTCGGCTGCGCTCGAGCGGGGGGACCCCCATCGGCAGGAGTACGAGAACCATGGCGAACGCACCGGTCCAGCGCATGTCCCAGTTGATGGTGAAGACGCTGCGCGACGACCCGGCGGACGCCGAGGTCCTCAGCCACAAGCTTCTCGTCCGGGCCGGTTACGTCCGTCGCACCGCCGCCGGCGTCTGGAGCTGGCTGCCCCTCGGCAGGAAGGTCTTCTCCAACGTGGAGCGGATCGTCCGCGAGGAGATGGACGCGATCGGCGCCCAGGAGGTGCTGCTGCCCGCCCTCCTGCCCCGGGAGCCGTACGAGGCGACCGGCCGCTGGGACGAGTACGGCCAGGAGCTGTTCCGGCTCAAGGACCGCAAGGGCGGCGACTACCTCCTCGGCCCCACCCACGAGGAGATCTTCACCCTCCTGGTCAAGGACCAGTGCACGTCCTACAAGGACCTGCCGGTGATCCTGTACCAGATCCAGACCAAGTTCCGTGACGAGGCCCGCCCCCGCGCCGGCATCCTGCGCGGCCGCGAGTTCCAGATGAAGGACTCCTACTCCTTCGACCTGGACGACGAGGGCCTCGGCAAGTCCTACGCCCTGCACCGCGAGGCCTACCGGCGCACCTTCGAGCGCCTCGGCCTCGACTACCGCATCGTCGCCGCCACCGCCGGCGCGATGGGCGGCTCCAAGTCCGAGGAGTTC
This sequence comes from Streptomyces sp. NPDC044064, assembly GCF_056434245.1. NCBI lineage: Bacteria > Bacillati > Actinomycetota > Actinomycetes > Kitasatosporales > Streptomycetaceae > Streptomyces > Streptomyces sp. NPDC044064. Next base: position 58,787 of record NZ_JBWKFN010000045.1, on the reverse strand, counting down.
CTGGCCCCGGCCGAGGCCGGCGAGGACACCTTCGCGGACTGCCCGAACTGCGACTTCGCGGCGAACACCGAGGCGGTCTCCTACGAGCTCAAGCCGGTGGACGGCTCGGCCGTGCCCGCGCTCGAGGAGATCCCCACCCCCGACACCCCGACCATCGAGACGCTGGCCGCCTCCCTCGGCGTCCAGGCCTCCGCCACGCTGAAGAACCTCCTGGTCAAGGTGGACGGCGAGATCGTCGCCGTCGGCGTGCCCGGCGACCGTGAGGTCGACCTGGGCAAGGTCGAGGCGCACTTCGCCCCGGCGGCCGTCGAGATGGTCACCGAGGCGGACTTCTCGGGCCGCCCGGACCTGGTCCGCGGCTACGTCGGCCCGCAGGGCCTGGGCGAGAAGGTCAAGTACATCGCCGACCCGCGCGTGGCCCCCGGCACCGCCTGGATCACCGGCGCCAACAAGGAGCACACGCACGCCAGGAACGTCGTCGCCGGGCGTGACTTCGAGGTCGACGAGTACGTGGACGTCGTCGTGGTCCAGGAGGGCGACCCCTGCCCGAAGTGCGGCACCGGCCTGAAGCTGGACCGCGCCATCGAGATCGGCCACATCTTCCAGCTGGGCCGCAAGTACGCCGACGCCCTCAAGCTCGACGTCCTCGGCCAGAACGGCAAGCCGGTCCGCGTCACCATGGGCTCCTACGGCATCGGCGTCTCCCGCGCCGTCGCCGCGCTCGCCGAGCAGACCGCCGACGAGCAGGGCCTGTGCTGGCCCAAGGAGGTCGCCCCGGCCGACGTGCACGTCGTCGCCGCCGGCAAGGCCCTGCAGACCGAGCTGGCGCTCGACGTGGCCGACAAGCTGGCCGCCGCGGGCGTCCGTGTCCTGGTGGACGACCGGGCGGGCGTCTCCCCGGGCGTGAAGTTCACCGACGCCGAGCTGATCGGCGTACCGCAGATCCTGGTGGCCGGCCGCCGCTCCGGCGAGGGCGTGCTGGAGCTGAAGGACCGCAAGACGGGTGAGCGCGAGGAGCTGTCCGTCGAGGACGCGATCGCCCGCCTGACCGCGCAGTAAGGCAAACGCGGCCGTTCCCCGACCGTGGGACGTGACACGGCGTCACGATCACCACGGGAGGGGAGCGGCCGCGGTCGTGCTGCCGGCGCCCCTAGAGCCAGCCGGCGAACTCGAGCAACAGCTCGGCGTCCTTCGGCCGTCCGACCCGAAGCGCGCGGACCCCCGACTCCACGGCCCGGAACAGCGTCCACCCCCGCAGCCGCTCCAGATCCACGTCCAGCGACTCGGCGAGCCGCTTGATACGCCGCCGAGTGGTCGCCGCCCCCGACGGCGTCGCGATCAGGTCCTCCACCCGGTCCCGCACCAGCCGGGCCAGATCGAACGCACACTCACCGACGACGGGATCCGGTCCCACCGCCAGCCACGGCATCCGCTCCGCGGCGAGCACCTTGCTCTGCCGGAACGTGCCGTGCAGCAGCCGGTGCTCGGGCGCGGAGGCCGCCAACTCCTCGCGCGCGCCCACAGCGGCGTCGACCAGCGTCGCCACTTCGGCGAACGCGGACGCGGTCGCCCGCATCGCCTCCGCCTGCCGCCCCGTCCGCTCGGCCACCGTCTCGAACGCGTGGTCGCCCGGCGGCTCCACCCACAGCCGACGCAGCGTCCCCGCCGCCTCCAGCAGCGCCTTCGCCTCGGGCAGCGACCGCACCGACACGTCCGGGTGCAGCCGCTCCAGCAGCAGCACCCCCTCGGCGGCGTCCTCGGTGTCTGTCTCCAGGAGCTGTACGGCGCCCAGGCCGGCCCAGTGCGCCAGCGCCGCCCGTTCGCTCTCGGGGCGGGCCCTGGGCGGGGCCAGCTTCAGTACCGCCGGGCTGTCGTCCGTGCGCCGGACCAGCACCACCAGGCTGCTGCGCCCGCCGGGCACCTGGACCCGCTCCACGGTCAACTCGCGCCGGGCGACCGCCCGCTCGGCCGTCCCGGGCAGCCGCGCCAGCCAGTCGTCCCCGGCCGGTGCCGTCTCACCGAGTGCCCGCACCAGCCGCTGGGGCGGTTCGAAAGCCATGCGCGAGTTGTTCCCTTCCTCCTGGGCCTGCCGCAGGGGCGGCTACACGATCACGTCGTCGGGGACGCCGAGGCACGGGGTCCGGCCGCACCTGATTCGTCACCGGCCCGCTCGGCGAGCCCAGGGAAGGCTACGCTCTTCCCGCTCCAGCGCGCCGCCCGCACCGCTGCCTCGCGCAGCGCCGCGGCCGCCGAGGCACGCCGCGCGCCGGTCGCCGCCCGTACCAGGTCCGAGTACACCCCGGCCACCCGCTGCTCCAACTCGGCGGCCAGCCGCACCGCCGAGGCCGCGTCCGCCACCTGGAAGGGCAGCGCGTACGCGGCGCTCGCGGCGACCGGCTGAGTACCCAGGTCGCGCACTTCGCGCACCAGCGCGTCCCGGCGGGCCCGGTGGGCGTCGTACGCCGCGCGTGCGTCGGCCCGTTGCCGCTCGTCGATCCGGCCGCCGACGACGCCGTAGCCGTACACCGCCGCGTGCTCTGCGGCCAGTGCCGCCTGCAGGGCGGTCAGTTCGGCCTTCCGGTTCTCGTCGCTCACCTGGCCCCCTCGGTCAGCAGGTACGCGTGGGCCGCCCCGGCCGCCGCCACCGACGCCATCAGCCGGGCCAGTTCGCCCGGCACGTCCAGCAGCGCCTTGGTCCGCCGGTCGGCGAGGGCGCGCTCGGCGGCGGCGAGATCGGCGAGGGCGCCCTTCTCGGTGGCCGGCACGGCCTGGGGCGTCGCCGTGGACGCCGCCGGGGAAGGGGATCCGGTGGCCGTGGGGGAGGGGGACCCGGTGGCCGCGGCGCCGCCGAACGCCCGCGCGTGCGCCGCCACTTCGGTGCGCAGCGGGCGCAGCCGCTCGGCCAGGGTCGGATGGGCGGCGAGCACCGCGTCGTAGCGCGCCAGCAGGCCCGCGCTGTCCGCGGCCGCACGCGCGCGTGCCCGTTGGGTCGCCGACGGGGAGTCACCGCTGTCACCGGAGCCCGGATCGGCCGAACAGCCCACCAGCAGGGCGGCTCCGGCGGCCGAGGCGAAAAGGGTTCTTCTGCGCGGCCCCGAGGGGGTGCGCGGCGGCGGATACGGCACTGCTGACGTCCTCGGGGAACTCGTACGAAAGGAACAACTTCGAAAGAAAGACAGCCAAAGGGCGGCACGCCCGTGATCACGGTACCCGCGCACCCGGTGGACGCCACTCACCGGCACCGCGCGTACACAGGTGGACGGCAACACTCCCCTCGACCGGATACCCTTTGACCAGACACGCGACCCATCCCACAACAGCACACGCGGCCGAGGAGTCACCCGGATGAGCACCACCCAGAGCGAGAGGCTGCGAGAGCTTCTGGAACCGCTCGTCACCTCCCAGGGGCTGGATCTCGAGGAGATCGCCGTGGACTCCGTCGGACGCAAGCGGGTGCTGCGCGTGGTCGTCGACTCCGACACCGGAGCGGATCTGGACGCCATCGCCGATGTGAGCCGCGCGCTCTCGGCGAAGCTCGACGAGACCAACGCGATGGGCGACGACGCGTACGACCTGGAGGTCGGAACGCCCGGCGCGGAGCGCCTGCTCACCGAGTACCGGCACTACGTGCGTGCCACCGACCGGCTCGTGAAGTTCCAGCTGGCCGAGGGCGACGAGCTGGTCGCCCGGATCCTGAAGGCCGACGAGGACGGTCTCGACGTCGAGGTGCCCGGGGTGAAGGGCCGCAAGGCGACCACCCGTCGGCTCGGCTTCCCCGAGATCGCCAAGGCGCGCGTCCAGGTCGAGTTCAACCGCAAGGACAAGAAGGACATGAAGGAAGAGGAGGAGGCGTAGCCGTGGACATCGACATGAGCGCCCTGCGGGGCTTGGTTCGGGAGAAGGAGATCTCCTTCGACCTGCTGGTCGAGGCGATCGAGTCGGCCCTCCTCATCGCCTACCACCGCACCGAGGGAAGCCGCCGGCACGCGCGCGTGGAGCTCAACCGGGAGACCGGGCATGTGACCGTGTGGGCGAAGGAGGATCCCGAGGACCTGGAGGAGGGGCAGGAGCCGCGCGAGTTCGACGACACCCCGTCGGGCTTCGGGCGGATCGCCGCCACCACCGCCAAGCAGGTGATCCTGCAGCGGCTGCGTGACGCCGAGGACGACGCCACGCTCGGCGAGTACGCGGGGCGCGAGGGCGACATCGTCACCGGCGTGGTCCAGCAGGGCCGCGACCCGAAGAACGTGCTCGTGGACATCGGCAAGCTGGAGGCCATCCTGCCGGTGCAGGAGCAGGTGCCCGGTGAGACGTATCCGCACGGCATGCGGCTGCGCTCGTACGTCGTACGGGTGGCCAAGGGTGTGCGCGGCCCGTCCGTGACCCTCTCCCGTACGCACCCCAACCTGGTGAAGAAGCTCTTCGCCCTGGAGGTGCCGGAGATCGCCGACGGGTCCGTCGAGATCGCGGCCATCGCCCGTGAGGCCGGTCACCGCACCAAGATCGCTGTACGGTCCACCCGTTCGGGCCTGAACGCCAAGGGCGCCTGCATCGGCCCCATGGGCGGCCGGGTGCGCAACGTGATGGGCGAGCTGAACGGCGAGAAGATCGACATCGTCGACTGGTCGGACGACCCGGCCGAGATGGTGGCGAACGCGCTGTCACCCGCTCGGGTGAGCAAGGTGGAGGTCGTCGACATGGCTTCCCGCTCCGCCCGGGTGACCGTGCCGGACTACCAGCTGTCGCTGGCGATCGGCAAGGAAGGGCAGAACGCCCGGCTCGCGGCCCGGCTCACCGGCTGGCGGATCGACATCCGTCCGGACACGGAGCAGGCCGGGGAGCGTCCCGGGGAATAGATCTCGGCCGTGTGCCGCTGAGATCACGTCAGCCTGTAGCAAGCAGCTGTTCGACTTTTCCCCCGGAGGGGTGAGGTCGTCGCGGGGAGGTAGACTTAGCGGTGTCTGGCCGGACGCGTGCCCGCGCATGCCCTGAGCGCACCTGTGTGGGGTGCAGGCAGCGAGCGGCCAAGGACGATCTGCTGCGGACCGTGGCGGAAGAGGAACAGTGCGTTCCCGATCCGCGCGGTACGCTGCCCGGCCGGGGTGCGTATCTACACCCCGACCCGGTCTGTCTCGACCAGGCGGTGCGCCGCCGGGCGTTCCCTCGGGCGCTACGCGTCCCCGGGCCGCTCGACATAAAGGCGTTGCGTCAGTACGTCGGGCAGACAGACAGTTGCTGAGCAGGCAACACAGTAGGAAAGCGAGCCGTGCGGAACCCCCCGTGCGGCCCGGTACCTCGCGAGTTCGAAAGCAGGTCGAGATTGCGATGAGCACTCGATGAGTACGCGATGAGTACGCCCATGAACTAACGACGGTCCGGCTTCAACCCGGACCTCAAAGGAGCGAAGTGGCTAAGGTCCGGGTCTACGAACTCGCCAAGGAGTTCGGCGTTGAGAGCAAGGTCGTCATGGCCAAGCTCCAGGAACTCGGTGAATTCGTCCGTTCGGCGTCTTCCACCATCGAAGCGCCCGTTGTACGTAAGCTGACCGACGCCTTCCAGGGCGGCTCCGGCAAGTCCGCCGGCAAGCCCGCCCCGCGCAAGGCCGCCCCCAAGCCCGCCGCGCCCTCTCCGGTGCAGGCGGCCCGTCCGGCTGCTCCGAAGCCGGCGGCTCCCAAGCCTCCGACGGCTCCGCAGCCCGCTGCTCCGGCGGTGGCCTCGACTCCGTCGGCCCCGTTGTCGCCCGCGCATGCGCCCGGCCCGCGTCCGGTTCCGGGCCCGAAGCCCGCGCCGCGCCCGGCCCCGGCCGCCCCGGAGTTCACCGCTCCGCCGGCCGCTCCGGCCGCGCAGGCCCCGCAGGCTCCGGCCGCGCAGGGTCCGGCTGCACAGGGTCCGCGTCCCGGCGCCCGTCCCGGTGCCCCGAAGCCCGGCGGTCGTCCGTCCGGTCCCGGCCAGGGCCAGGCCCGTCCGGGTCAGGGTGCCCCGCGTGCCGGTGGCCAGGCCCCGCGTCCCGGTGCCCGTCCGGCCGGTCCGCGCCCGGGTAACAACCCCTTCACCTCCGGTGGCTCCACCGGCATGGCCCGTCCGCAGGCCCCGCGCCCGCAGGGCGGCCCGCGTCCGGGTGGTCCCGGTGCTCCCGGCGGCGGTCCCCGTCCGCAGGGTCCCAGCGCTCAGGGCGGCGGTCCGCGTCCGCAGGCTCCGGGCGGTTCCCGTCCGTCGCCGTCCGGTATGCCCCGTCCGCAGGGCGGTCCGCGTCCCGGCCCGGCCGGTCCGCGCCCGAACCCCGGCATGATGCCGCAGCGTCCTGCTGCCGGCCCGCGTCCCGGTGGCGGTGGCCCCGGCGGCCGTGGTCCCGGTGGCGGCGGTCGTCCCGGTGGCGGCGGCGGTCGTCCGGGTGGCGGCGGCTTCGCCGGTCGTCCCGGTGGCGGTGGCGGCGGCTTCGCCGGTCGTCCCGGTGCTCCCGGTGGCGGTGGCGGCGGCTTCGCCGGTCGTCCCGGCGGTCCCGGTGGTCCCGGTGGTGGCGGCGGTGGCCGTCCCGGCTTCGGTGGCCGTCCCGGCGGTCCCGGTGGCCGTGGTGGCACGCAGGGCGCCTTCGGTCGTCCCGGTGGTCCCGCGCGTCGCGGTCGCAAGTCGAAGCGGCAGCGTCGCCAGGAGTACGAGGCCATGCAGGCCCCGAGCGTCGGCGGCGTGATGCTGCCGCGCGGCAACGGCGAGACCATCCGTCTCTCCCGCGGCGCGTCGCTCACCGACTTCGCGGAGAAGATCAACGCCAACCCGGCGTCCCTCGTCGCGGTCATGATGAACCTCGGCGAGATGGTCACGGCCACGCAGTCCGTCTCCGACGAGACGCTGCAGCTCCTCGCCGGCGAGATGAACTACGCGGTTCAGATCGTCAGCCCGGAGGAGGAGGACCGCGAGCTGCTCGAGTCCTTCGACATCGAGTTCGGCGAGGACGAGGGCGACGAGGAGGACCTGGTGGTCCGTCCGCCGGTCGTCACCGTCATGGGTCACGTCGACCACGGTAAGACCCGACTGCTCGACGCCATCCGCAAGACGAACGTCATCGCGGGCGAGGCCGGCGGCATCACCCAGCACATCGGTGCCTACCAGGTCTCGACCCAGGTCAACGACGAGGACCGCGCGATCACCTTCATCGACACCCCGGGTCACGAGGCGTTCACCGCCATGCGTGCCCGTGGTGCCCGGTCGACGGACATCGCGATCCTGGTCGTCGCGGCCAACGACGGCGTCATGCCGCAGACGGTCGAGGCGCTCAACCACGCCAAGGCGGCCGACGTCCCGATCGTCGTCGCGGTCAACAAGATCGACGTCGAGGGCGCCGACCCGACCAAGGTGCGCGGTCAGCTGACCGAGTACGGCCTGGTGGCCGAGGAGTACGGCGGCGACACGATGTTCGTCGACATCTCCGCCAAGCAGGGTCTGCACATCGACTCGCTGCTGGAGGCCGTGGTCCTCACCGCGGACGCCTCGCTCGACCTGCGGGCCAACCCGCACCAGGACGCGCAGGGTATCTCCATCGAGTCCCGCCTCGACCGCGGCCGCGGTGCCGTGGCGACGGTCCTCGTCCAGCGAGGCACGCTGCGGGTCGGCGACACGATGGTCGTGGGCGACGCCTACGGCCGAGTCCGCGCCATGCTCGACGACAACGGCAACAACGTCGCCGAAGCCGGCCCGTCGACGCCGGTCCAGGTCCTGGGCCTGACCAACGTCCCGGGTGCCGGTGACAACTTCCTCGTGGTCGAGGAGGACCGTACGGCCCGCCAGATCGCGGAGAAGCGCGCTGCTCGTGAGCGCAACGCGGCCTTCGCGAAGCGCACGCGCCGCGTGTCCCTCGAGGACCTGGACAAGGTGCTCAAGGCCGGCGAGATCCAGCAGCTGAACCTGATCATCAAGGGTGACGCTTCCGGTTCCGTCGAGGCCCTCGAGTCCTCCCTGCTCCAGCTGGACGTCGGCGAAGAGGTCGACATCCGCGTCCTGCACCGCGGTGTCGGTGCGGTCACGGAGTCCGACATCGACCTGGCGATGGGCTCCGACGCCATCGTGATCGGCTTCAACGTCCGTGCGGCCGGCCGCGCGGCGCAGATGGCCGAGCGCGAGGGTGTGGACGTCCGGTACTACTCGGTCATCTACCAGGCGATCGAGGAGATCGAGGCGGCCCTCAAGGGCATGCTCAAGCCGGAGTACGAAGAGGTCGAGCTCGGTACGGCGGAGATCCGCGAGGTCTTCAAGTCGTCCAAGCTGGGCAACATCGCCGGTGTCCTCATCCGCTCGGGCGAGGTCAAGCGCAACACCAAGGCGCGCCTCATCCGCGACGGCAAGGTGGTCGCGGAGAACCTCAACATCGAGGGCCTGCGTCGCTTCAAGGACGACGTCACCGAGATCCGCGAAGGCTACGAGGGTGGTATCAACCTCGGAAACTTCAACGACATCAAGATCGACGACGTCATCGCGACGTACGAGATGCGCGAGAAGCCGCGGGCGTAACGCCTACGGTTCGTGCTGGCCGACAGGACTCCGGTCCTGTCGGCCAGCGCGCCGTTCCCGGGCTCCGAGCGCAGTCCAGGGTGCGGTAAAACCCCGTCGAGCCTCCGGCAGGAACGGGGTACCGTTCTTGATGTCCCCGGCCACACGGACCCGGGGCCATCGATCCCGTGCCGGCGGGTGAACCGGCTACACACATGTACGTGGGGACTCTGTCCTTCGACCTCCTCCTCGGCGACGTCCACTCGCTGAAGGAGAAGCGCTCCGTCGTCCGCCCGATCGTCGCCGAACTGCAGCGGAAGTACGCCGTGAGCGCGGCCGAGGTGGACCACATGGACCTCCACCGGCGAACGATCATCGGCCTGGCCATGGTCTCCGGCGACGCGGCGCACCTCACCGACGTACTGGACCGGTGCGAACGGCTGGTCGCCGGCCGCCCCGAAGTGGAGCTGCTGTCCGTGCGGCGGCGCCTCCACGGCGACGACGACTGACCACAGAACGCAAGAAGAAGAAAGAACGGGAGACGGACCAGTGGCCGACAACGCGCGGGCGAAAAGGCTGGCGGACCTCATCCGGGAGGTGGTGGCCCAGAAGCTGCAGCGCGGGATCAAGGACCCGCGGCTCGGCTCGCACGTCACCATCACGGACACCCGGGTCACGGGCGACCTGCGGGAGGCGACCGTCTTCTACACGGTCTACGGGGACGACGAGGAGCGGCAGGCCGCGGCCGCCGGGCTGGAGAGCGCCAAGGGCATCCTGCGCTCCGAGGTCGGCCGCGCGGCCGGCGTGAAGTTCACGCCGACCCTCACCTTCGTCGCGGACGCCCTCCCGGACACCGCCCGGACCATCGAGGACCTCCTCGACAAGGCACGGCAGTCCGACGAGAAGGTCCGTGAGGCCTCCGCGGGCGCTGCGTACGCGGGCGGCGCCGACCCGTACCGCAAGCCGGCCGAGGACGAGGGCGCCGAGACGGACGGCGACGCCGCGGAATGACCCAGAAGCACACCACGCCCGACGGCCTTGTCATCGTCGACAAGCCGTCGGGCTTCACTTCGCACGACGTGGTCGCCAAGATGCGCGGCATCGCACGCACCCGCCGTGTCGGCCACGCCGGCACCCTCGACCCGATGGCCACCGGCGTCCTCGTCCTCGGTGTGGAGCGCGCCACCAAGCTCCTCGGGCACCTCGCCCTCACCGAGAAGGAGTACCTGGGCACCATCCGCCTCGGCCAGAACACCGTCACCGACGACGCCGAGGGGGACATCACGTCCTCCACCGACGCGTCCAAGGTGACCCGGGACGCCATCGACGCCGGCATCGTCAAGCTGACCGGCGACATCATGCAGGTGCCGTCCAAGGTCAGCGCCATCAAGATCGACGGCGTACGGTCGTACAAGCGGGCCCGCGAGGGCGAGGACTTCGAGATCCCCGCCCGGCCGGTGACCGTCACCTCCTTCGCGGTGTACGACGTCCGGGACGCCGTCGCCGAGGACGGCACCGCCGTGCTCGACGTGGTCGTCTCGGTGGTCTGCTCCTCCGGCACCTACATCCGCGCCCTCGCCCGGGACCTGGGTGCCGACCTCGGCGTCGGCGGCCACCTCACCGCGCTGCGCCGCACCCGCGTCGGGCCGTACAAGCTCGACTCCGCGAAGACACTGGACCAGCTCCAGCAGGAGCTGACCGTGATGCCGATCGCCGAGGCCGCCGCGGCCGCGTTCCCGCGCTGGGACGTGGACGCCAAGCGCGCCCGGCTGCTCCTGAACGGCGTCCGGCTGGAGATGCCCGAGGCGTACGCGGGCGCCGGCACCGTCGCCGTCTTCGACCCCGAGGGCCGCTTCCTCGCGCTGGTCGAGGAGCAGAAGGGCAAGGCGAAGAGCCTGGCCGTCTTCGGCTGACCGGCCTCCGGGCCACGCCGCTCCACGGAGTCCAGCCGTGGGGGGGGGGGGGGGGGGGGGGGGGGGGGGGGGGGGGGGGGGGGGGGGGCCCCCGCCTCCCCACCCCCCAAGGGGGCGCGGCGA
>NZ_JBWKFN010000045.1:0-48260 GCF_056434245.1 Streptomyces sp. NPDC044064 | reverse complement strand
GCCTGGCCGTCTTAGGCGGACCGGCCTCCGGGCAACGCCGCCCCAGGGAGCCCAGCCGGGGAGCGGCGGCCACGGGGTACTGCCCTTGCCGCCGCTCCACGGTCCCCCCTCGGTTCCCCCACCCCTAGGGTGTATCCAGCCGACCCCGCCTATTCACCCGACCGGGCAGGCGCTCGGAGTGAAGCGGGGGAGCGGAAGGGGGCGCTTTCACTTCGCGTGCTGTTCCGCTGATCACCACGCCCCTACCGTCGATCACGAGGGCGCGTGTGTACGGGCGGGGAGGTGCGGCCATGGCAGGTCGGGGTGGCGATGCGGACCGTACCGGCGTCTTCGGCCGGGCACGGGACGACTTCGGCCGGGCACGGGACGAGGGCCACAGGGACCACGACGGGAGCCGCGGGGACGGCACGGACTGTGCCGGCGACCCGGCTCGCACGGACGCCACACACGTTCTGGTCCGGATCCGTGACCTGGCCGGCCGCCCCCGCGGGGTCGGCTTCCTGACCGACCATCAGGGCACCCTCCTCACCAGCCACGAGGCCGTCGACGGACTCGCCCGGCTGGTCCTGCACACCGCCACGGACCGCACCTGCGTGATCGGCGCCGACGCCGTCACCCCGCTGCCCGCGCTCGGCCTGGCCCTGGTCCGCACCGAGGGACTGGGGACGGACCCCCTCCCGTTGACCGTCCGGGAACGCGTCGAGGCCGGCACCTACGTCCGGGTCGCCGCGGGCTGCTGGCGCGAGGCACGCGTGCTCGCCGCCACCCAGGTGACGTACACCGCCACCGACCGCTTCCTCATCGAGGACGCCCTGGAGCTGGCCATCGGCACGGCCGGCCGGGACGCGCTCCGGCTCGGCGGCGGCGCCTCCGGGGGCCCGGTGCTGGACGCGGAGACCGGCGCGGTCGTGGGCGTCCTCGGCACCGCCCTGCACTCCGACCGGCGGGACGCCGGCTTCGCGGTGCCGCTGCGGCCGGCCGACGGCCCGCTGGCCGAGCTGCTCGCCCGCAACGCGGCCACCGTGCCCGTCTACGGCGCCGACCTCAACCTGGCCGGCGTCCTGGAGCTGACCGCCACCTCGGTGGGCCAGGACGGCCCGCCGGGCGCCCTCGCCGGGCACGTCGGCACCGCCGGTCCCGGCTGTGTGCAGCCGGTCGAACGCGACGACGCCGTACGGGAGTTGTCCGCCTTCGCCGACGGCGGGAGCGCCGCCGTGCTCGGCCTGGTCGGCGCCCCGGGCAGCGGCCGTACGACGGAACTCGCGGCCCTCGCCGCCCGCCGGGGCCGCACCGAGCGGCCCGCGCCCACGCTGTGGCTGCGCGGCGCCGACCTGAGGGACACCGACGGCTCCGTGGCCGACGCGGCCCACCGCTCCCTGCGGCGCGCCGCCCGGATCGTCGCCGCCGCACACTCCGTGCACCCCGCCGGCCTCGGCGACCTCACCCCCGAGCGGCTGGCCCGCCTCGCCGGGCAGGCCGGCCGCCCGCTGCTGCTCCTGCTCGACGGCCCCGAGGAGATGCCCCCCGTCCTCGCCCACCGGCTGCCCGACTGGACCGGGGGGACGGCCGCGTGGCTGCGCGGGACCGGGGCGCGCCTGGTGGTGGCCTGCCGGGAGGAGTACTGGGAGCGCGCCGGGGCCGAGTTCCCCGCGGACCTGCGCCACGGGCCGGCGTGTGTGCGGCTCGCCGAGCTCACCCAGGGCGAGGCCCGCCGGGCCCGGGCCCGCTACGGCGTCCCCGACGGCGCCCTCATCGACCGCGACGCCCGGCACCCGCTCACCCTGCGCCTCCTCTCCGAGGTCCGCGCCGCCCTCCCGGACGCCCCGCCCGCCGGGCCGCTCGACCGGCACGAGGTCTTCGCCGCCCACCTCGACCTCATGTGCCTGCGCATCGCGGTGCGCCTCGCCGCCGAGAACGGGCTGCGCGGCACCGCCGTACGGCGGCTCGCGGCCCGGGTGGCCGGGCAGGTGCACGAGGCCGCCCGGCGCAGTCTCGGCCCCGGCCAGGGGGAGCTGGACCGGGCCTCCTTCGAGGCGGTGTTCCCGTGGGGCCCCGCCCCGGCCCGGCTCGGGGGCGGCTCCGGCTGGGCCTCCGCCGTCCTCACCGAAGGCCTTTTGGTCCCGGCCGGCGGCGGGTACCGCTTCGCCTACGAGGAGTTGGCCGACTGGATCCAGGGCATGCACCTCGACCTGGACGAGGCCCTGAACGCCCTGGTCCACCGCCCCCGCACCCCGCAGGGAGCGCACCCGCTCCCCGTCCCGCACCACCGCGTCGGCCCGGTCGTCCAGGCCCTGCTCCTCCTCGGCCGCCAGCAGGGATCACGCCAGCTCTCCGTTCAGCTCAGGGAGTTGGTGGACGCCCTGGACCTGGACCCCACCTCCTGGTGGGCCGCCCGGCTGCTCGCCCGCACCCTCCTCCAGGTCCCGGACGCGACGCCGTACACGGAGGTGCTCGGCCTCCTGGCCGACCGCGTCATCGCCTGGAGCCTGGGCGGGCGGCCCGTACCGTCGGAGTTCGGCCCCGCCTTCTGGACCGCCCTGCCCCTCCCGGAACCGGAGCGCTTCGCACTGCTGCGGGAGCTGGTCCTCGCGGACCGGGAACCGTCGGAGCCGGGGTGCGCCGCCCCGGACGAGCGCTACCTGGACGCCGTGGCCCGGCTGCTCGCCGCCGTACCCGGTGCCGCACAGCCGCAGCTCACCCGCTGGTTCGACGACGAGCGGCCGCTGCCTGCGACCCCGCACGCCACCGTGGCGACCGCCGCGCAGGCCCTGCTGCACACGCACCGGCACCGGGCCCTGGACAACCTCACCGAGGTGCTCGTGGAGAGCGCGCACCCCAGGGCCGACGAGCTGCTCTCCGGCCTTGCCGAGGACGAGCCGTCGGCGGTCTGCCGAGCCGTCGACCGCTGGGCGCACGACGAGCGCCCCGCCCGCCGGGAGGCCGCGGTGGTGTACGGGCTGCGAGCCGCCGCCCACGTCCGCTCGGCGGCCGACCGCGAACTGCTGCGCCTCGCCGCCCTCACCCTGCTCGCCCGTCCTGCCGACCGCACCGTGCACGGTGGCGCCCTCGCCGTCCTGGTGCGCGACCCGGACACCCGCGACCGTCATCTCGCCGATGCCCTGCGCCACTTCGCCGACGGCGACCCGCAGTTCCCGCCCGGTGCCCTGGCCCCGGCCCTGACCAGCCACCCCGAGCCCGTCCTCGAGGCCTTCCGGGCCCGTCTGCGCGGCGGCCCGGACGCGGGGGAGACGCTGCGCACGCTCGCCGACGTCACCACCCCGGCCCTGGCCCGCCGGGTCGCCGCCCTCGTCCGGGAGGCGGTGGGGCTGCGGCCGGAGACCGCCGGACACGTGGCCGCGTACGTCGACCGATGCCTCGACCAGGGCCCCGCCGCCCGCCCCGTCCTGCTGCCCCTGGTCACCGGACTCCTCGACGGCGGCCCCGAAGGGATCCGGGCGGCCCTCGCCACCGTGCTCGCCGCCCCGGGCGCCCCCGCCTCCCGCCCGCTGCGCCGCGAACTGCTGGACTTCCTGCTCGCCCACGAGCACGCCCCGGACGTCCTGGACGCCGTGCTGCAGGCGGCGGCCCCGCACGGCGAGGGCCGGGACGCGGAGTTGCGCGCCCTGGTCCACCGCACCGGCCTCCTCCTGGTCCGCACCCCCGAGGGCGCGACCCGATTCGACTGGGGCCTGGTCGTCCTGTCCCGGCACGTGCCCGGCTTCGCCGCACGGATGGCCCGCTGGCTGGGCGAGACCCCGCAGGACTGGGCCGCGGTGGTGGGCCCCAGCGCCCGCCGCATGATCGAGAACCTGGCGGGCGTGCGCGTACCGGCCTGAGCACCCGCCGCCAACGTGCGCCCCGTCACAGCCTCCATGCCGATGCGGGGCCCGGGCACCCGGCATGGCACCCTTAGACCTGCACAAGAGGTCAACGGTAGACACGGACACGGGTTCGAGGAGCGGTCACAGTGCAGCGCTGGCGTGGCTTGGAGGACATCCCCCAGGACTGGGGGCGCAGCGTCGTCACCATCGGTTCCTACGACGGCGTTCACCGCGGCCACCAGCTGATCATCAAGCATGCCGTGGACCGCGCCCGTGAGCTGGGCGTCCCGGCCGTCGTCGTCACCTTCGACCCGCACCCCAGCGAGGTCGTCCGCCCCGGCAGCCACCCGCCCCTGCTCGCCCCGCACCACCGCCGTGCCGAGCTGATGGCGGAGCTGGGCGTCGACGCCTGTCTCATCCTCCCCTTCACCACCGAGTTCTCGAAGCTGTCGCCGGCCGACTTCGTCGTCAAGGTGCTGGTCGACAAGCTGCACGCCAAGGCGGTCGTCGAGGGCCCGAACTTCCGCTTCGGCCACAAGGCGGCCGGCAACGTCGAGTTCCTCACCGAGCAGGGCAAGGTCTACGACTTCGAGGTCGAGGTCGTGGACCTGTACGTCTGCGGTTCGGCGGGCGGCGGCGAGCCGTTCTCCTCGACCCTGACCCGGCGCCTGGTGGCCGAGGGCGACGTGGCCGGCGCCCGCGAGATCCTGGGCCGCCCGCACCGGGTCGAGGGCGTGGTCGTCCGCGGGGCCCAGCGCGGCCGCGAGCTGGGCTTCCCCACGGCCAACGTGGAGACGCTCCCGCACACTGCGATCCCCGCCGACGGCGTGTACGCCGGCTATCTGCACGCGCAGGGCGAGATCATGCCCGCCGCGATCTCCGTCGGCACGAACCCGCAGTTCGACGGCACCGAGCGCACGGTGGAGGCGTACGCCATCGACCGCGTCGGCCTCGACCTGTACGGCCTGCACGTGGCCGTCGACTTCCTGGCGTACGTGCGTGGCCAGGCGAAGTTCGAGTCGCTGGAGGCCCTGCTGGAGCAGATGGCCGAGGACGTGAAGCGGTGCCGGGAGATCGTCGCCGAGGAGGCGTAGGCCCGCGTTCTCCGCAGGCCTGAACTCCTCCACGGCTCTTCTCCTGCGACTACTCCTACTCCTCCACGACACGAAAGGGCGGCCGGTGCTCATCGCACCGGCCGCCCTTTCGTCGTGCCGTCCTACTGATGCGGCGGCGGGGCCTGCGGAGGCTGCCCGCCCTGCGGAGGCTGCGGGTATCCGTACAGCTCGGGCTGCGGCGGCAGTCCCTGCTGGGGCGGCTGGGCCTGCGGCGGCCGGCCCCCCTGCTGGGGCGGGTACGGCTGGCCCGGGGCGGCCTGCGGGTAGGGCTGGCCCGGCTGCTGGGGCGGGTAGGGATGCGGCTGGCCCTGCTGCGGCGGATACGGCTGGCCGGGGTAGGGCTGGCCCGGCATGGGCTGGCCGGGCATCGGCTGGCCGGGCATCGGCTGGCCCGGCATCGCCTGGCCCGGCATCGGCGGGGCGGCCACCGGTGGCGGGTTGCCGTCGCTGGTCCACAGCCCGTGCGACTGCTGGTGGCGTACGAAGTCCTCGGCCACCATGGCGGCGAGGTTGAAGTACGCCTCCCGCACCTTGGGCCGCATCATGTCGAGGTCGACCTCGGCACCGGCGGACAGGTGCTCGTCGAACGGCACCACGACCACACCGCGGCAGCGCGTCTCGAAGTGAGCCACGATGTCCTCGACCTTGATCATCTTGCCGGTCTCGCGGACCCCGGAGATCACGGTGATGGAACGGGAGACCAGGTCGGCGTAGCCGTGCGCGGACAGCCAGTCCAGGGTCGTACTGGCGCTGCTCGCACCGTCGACGGACGGCGTCGAGATGATGATGAGCTGGTCGGCGAGGTCGAGCACCCCGCGCATCGCGCTGTACAGCAGACCGGTACCCGAGTCGGTCAGGATGACCGGGTACTGCCGGCCGAGCACGTCTATCGCGCGCCGGTAGTCCTCGTCGTTGAACGTGGTCGACACGGCCGGGTCGACGTCGTTGGCGATGATCTCCAGACCGGAGGGCGCCTGCGACGTGAAGCGGCGGATGTCCATGTACGAGTTGAGGTACGGGATCGCCTGGACCAGGTCACGGATGGTCGCACCGGTCTCCCGGCGCACCCGTCGGCCGAGCGTGCCGGCGTCCGGGTTCGCGTCGATGGCGAGGATCTTGTCCTGCCGTTCGATGGCGAGGGTGGAGCCGAGCGCGGTGGTGGTGGTCGTCTTGCCGACACCGCCCTTGAGGCTGATGACCGCGATCCGGTAGCAGGACAGCACCGGCGTGCGGATCAGCTCCAGCTTGCGCTGCCGCTCGGCCTCCTCCTTCTTTCCGCCCAGCTTGAAGCGGGACGAGGCGGCAGCGGGCCGGCCGCTCTTCGCCTTCTGCCTCTTGGAGTTGAGCAGTCGGTCCGAGGACAGCTCCACGGCCGCGGTGTAACCCAGCGGCGCCGCACCCGGGTTGGTCATCTGCCGCTGGTCGTGCTGCACGGGCTGCGGCCAGGCGGCACCGGCACGGGGGTCGACGGCCGGCTGCGGGGCACCCTGGGCGGCCTCGGGCTGCTGCGGGGGCTGGGGCTGTTGTCCGGGCTGGGGGAAGCCGTAGCCGCCGGGCTGGGCCGGGGGGTTGGGGGTGCCGGGCTGCGGGAAGCCGTAGCCGGACTGCGGGTCGGGACCGCTGGGGGCCGGCTGCTGTCCGGGCTGGGGGAAGCCGTAACCACCGGGCTGGGCCGGCGGGGTGGGGGTGCCGGGCTCCGGAGCGCCTTGGGCGGGCTCGGGCTGCTGCGGAGGCTGGGGCTGTTGTCCGGGCTGGGGGAAGCCGTAGCCGCCGGGCTGGGCCGGGGGGTTGGGGGTGCCGGGCTGCGGGAAGCCGTAGCCGGACTGCGGGTCGGGACCGCTGGGGGCCGGCTGCTGTCCCGGCTGCGGGAAGCCGTAACCGCCCGGCGGGGTCTGCTGCGCTGCCGGTGCGGGTGCCGCCGGCTGTGCTGCAGTGGGGGCGGGGACGCCGGGGACACCCGGGACACCAGGAGCGCCCGGGGCATAGGGCTGGCCGGGCTGCGCCGGAGTCGGCGCAGTGGGCATGCCGGGCTGGTTCCAGGCGGCGGGCGCGGGCTGCGGTGCCTGCGGCTGGAACGGCGGCTGCTGGGGCGGCACGGCCGGGTATCCCGGAGCGGCGTACGGCTGCGCCTGGGCAGCGTTCGGCTGCGGCATCGACGGGTCGGCGGGCTGCGGCTGCGCGGGCCACTGTGCGGCCGGGGTCGGGGCGGCGGGCTGGTAGGAGGGCGGCAGCGGGGGCACGTTGCCCTGCGGCGCCGGCGGGGGTGCCCAGCCCGGCTGGGCACCCGGTACGGCCTCCGGGCCCGCAGGGGCGGATCCGGCGGCCTCGGGGCCCGCGGGTGCGGTTCCGGCAGCCTGTGCGGCCTCGGGACCCGCGGGGGTAGATGCGGCGTTCTGTGCGGCCTCGGGGTCTGCGGGGGCCGGCGCTGCGTTGTTCTGTGCGGCTTCCGGGCTCGCTGCGGTGGGACCGGCGTCCTGTGCGTCCGCGCTCGTGGCGGGAGCCTCGCCCGACTGGGCGTCGCTGTTCTCCGCGCCGCCCGTCTGCGCCTCGGCGCTCGGGGCGGAGGCCGCCTCCGGGGAAACGCCGTCGGCCTGGGCCGCGTCGGCGGCGCCGGCCGTGTCTTCTTCGCGGTGCTCTTGCTCGTCGGCGGGCGCGGACTCGTCACCGGTGTCCGGGAGGTCGGTCTCCGCGGCGTTCTTGTGGGCGTCCGGCTCCGTCCCCTCGGACGGGGCGTCGACGCTGTCCGGCTCCTCGCTCACGTGCGCCGTGGCGGCGGAGGACTTGTCCTCGGTGTTCGTGTCCGCGCCGGCCTCCGGAAAGCCGTCGCCGTCGACATCACCGCTCGCCGTCGACTCGGCGGCACCGACCCGCTGTTCGGCGGACGGCTCGCTGCCGTATGCGGGGCTGCCGGTGCCGGCGTTCGTCCCGGACTGCTCGGCAGCGGCCGCCGCGGCCGCCGCGGCCTCCCGCTCCGCGAACTCCCGCTTCAGCGCGGAGGAGGAGATCCGCATGGTCGCGCCGCTGACGAGGTCTCCACTGTTCCCTTCGGCCGGAACCAAGGGCGCGACGACAGGGGCGACCGGGGCCTCGGGCGCGGCAACAGGCGTGGCCGGGGCCGCAGGCGGAGCGACGGGAGTGGCCGGAGGCGCAGGCGGGGCGGCAGGGGCGGACCCCGCTGTCCAGGCCGGCTGGAAGCCGCTGCCGGGCGGCACTTCCGGAACCCCGAACGGCTGGCCGACCGGCGGCGGAGGCACGGCGGGAGTGGCCGCCGGGGGCGGCACCGGAGCCGACGAGGGCGCACCGGACGCACCACCCGACGCGTTCTGCGTGTACCAGGCGGGCGGCGCGTAGTCGATCGTGAACTCGCCCGTCATCTCGATGCCGGACTCCGCGTCGGTCTGGTCGTCGTCGGGTGTGTCCCAACCCCCGCGGATCCCGTCCCGATCGCTGTTCACAGTTCCTCCTGGTGTGGTCGAACACCCTTGTGCCGGGCTTGGGGGCGACCGTTCCTGTCGTACGATTCGCCGGGCTTCCCCCTGGGGCCGGTTGACCCCTTTTGTCGCGGAGCGCGCACCGCCCGCTCACGGAAACTCGCGACGTGCCCGGCACCAGCCTAATCACCTGAAGCGCGGGCCCGGCAGGCCCGGCCGCCCCTTCGTGCCCGTCCGACGCGTCACACCGGCCCCGACACCTCCGAGGCACATGCGTACGTACACCAAAACGTGACGAAGGTGCGACGCGCTCAGCCGCCGATAGCACGCGAATTCACGCGATAGCACGCCAGCCACCGCGAAAGCGGACCAAGTTGGACGTCCGTCAGTCCATCCGGCGTGCCACGCCCAGCAGTCCGGTCTCGGCGTCCGTCGCCCGCGTCACCACATACTGCCGGTCCCGCTCCGTGCACCACAGCGTCACGCCGTCCGGCAGCGTGGGCAGCGAATCCAGCTCCGGACGCGGCAGCCCGAGCACCCGCCCGATCTCCGCCGCCTCGTCCGGGGACACCCGCTGCACGCCCACCAGACGCGCCTGACGCATCAACCGCGGCGCCACCGGGCTGAGATACGGCAGCAGCGTCAGCACCGACTGCCACGGCGCCGACACCACACGCCCGCGCGGCGGCCGCATGCCGCAGTCCCGCACCACGAGCACGGGCGTACCGGCCGAGGCGCCCTGCGGGGGCACACGGCCGACGTCGTACACCGCGAGGCCGTTCTGCCCGCCGCCCATGGCGTGCACCATCGGCATCCAGGCCTGCGCCCGGCCCGTCTCCACGGCCACGCGCGCGCCCGTCGCGGCCGCGCGCAGCGCCATGACCTGAGCGGTCCACAGACCGCCGATGAGCACGATGTCGTACGGGGTCGGGCGGTTCACCCCGAGCACGGCGGGATGGCCCTCGGCGTTGTCGCCGACCACCACACCGTCGTCGCCTATCGGCAGGGACAGCGTGTCCGCCTGCTCCAGGGGCAGCGCGTGCCGCGGGTGGCGGGGGCCCAGCAGGCCGAAGCCGGTGCGCAGCCGCTCGCCGAGGCCCGGCGCCGGCCGGTCCGTCTCCGACGGGGCGGGCGAAGTGGTCACGGCCATCAGCGGGCACCTCCGAGCGGCAGGGTGGCGAGAACGCCGGGGAGTTGTTCACGGTCCAGGCGTGCGAGCCCGGTCCGCGCCTGCCGCGCCGTCTGCTCCAGATCGCGCCGCGCGTCGGTCAGCTCCTGGTTGCTGCGGCCGGTGATCCGCAGATGGCCGGTGATGGCCACGTTCTGCTGCGCGCCCTTGGCCAGTGTCAGGCTGAACGTCGTCGCCAGCGCGGGAACCGCCGTCAGCTGTGCCACCAACTGCGCCAGCGAGCCGCCGGATCCGCCCAACTGGGGCCAGCGGCGCACCCAGTAGGTGGTGTGCCGGCGGTTGTCGCAGCGCCAGCTGCGGCTGGACTCCTCGGTTCGGCGCTGTGGCGCCTCACCCCGTCCGGCCTGGGCCGCCTGGGCCGTCACCATCGGGTTGGCACACGCGGAGGTGGCGATGGCGGCCGTCAGCTCCTCCTCGGTGAGGACGTTCGCCTGGAACCCGGCGCCGGTCAGCCGGCTCGCCAGATGCTCGGCCGAGCGGGTCAGGCACTTCTGCGCGCCCACGAGACCGCCGCCGCGCGCGGCCACCGCCTCCGGGCACAGCTCGGGATCGAGCTTCAGCGCGATCCACGTGATGCGCACCGCGGGGGAGCCGGTCTGGGCCTGCAGCGGCGCGTAGTTGCTGACCACGACCGACTGCTGGGGCAGATGCAGCGCGGGCGCGGGCTGCGTGTGCACCACGATCTGCGCCGACTCCAGCCGGATCCCGTCGACTTCGAGGACGTCGCGCACCAGGCCCAGCGGCAGCGGTCTGCGGCTGCGCTCCGCGCGCAGCGCGTCGGCGCCCGACTCCACCTGGAGCACCGCGGTCAGGAAGCCGCCGTCGCCCACCATGCCGATGGGCCGCTGGTCGCGGTCGTCGCCACGGCTGTAGCTGTACGTGCGCAGGGCCGGATCGCACTCCACCGCGGGCGCGAGACCGGAGTCGGTGCCCAGCGGCACCGGCGTGCTCGCGGCCCGCCGCCTGCGGGCCCGCAGCGCCAGCAGGGTGCCGAGCCATTCCGGCAGGGAGCGCCCCCGCCGTCGTACGACGGCGAGCACCACGAACACGGCGGCGACGACAGAGGCGGAGATCAGCGCGACCGTCCCCAGAAGCCACCCGCACACCACCAGCGCGCCTGCGATCTCCAGCAGCACCAGCCGCTGCACCGCGAACGAACCGCCGCGCCCCGAACGGGACTCCAGATGCGGCGCGAAAGCGCCCTGATACGGCGCGGGTGCCTGCTGGGCGCCCGGCCGGGAGGAAGAAGTGCCGCGACCACGCGACCGGCGTGCACCACCCGACCGTGACCCCGATTGCGATCGCGACCGGTTCCGCGTTGCGGAAGCCATCACTCCAAAACCCCCGAACTCTCCCGAAAACCCTTGCGCTCCGGTCCCTTCAAGCCCTGAGCACCCTACCCGTGCCACACGCACGTCCTAGCAACAGGCATAGTAGGGGCCGGGTCTGACACTTGAGACACCAGAGCAACCGAGGGCGGGGGACGGATCTTCACAGGTCCCCCACGGCTCCGCAACGGGGAGAGAGCGGACACAGATGGCATCACGGCGGGACGAACTCAACGCCTACACCTTCGCGAAGCGCCGCACGCTCGCATCATTCCTGCAGCCTTCCCCCTCCGGCTCGGAGGAGGGCGCCCCCAAGCCACTGGGCGCGCTGGTGCCCGGCGCCGTCGTCGGCGTCGTGATCCTCGCGGTGTTCGGCGCGATCGGCATGTTCAGCCCGACCGCGCCCAAGGGTTGGGACAAGCCGGAAGAACACGTCATCGTCGCCAGCGAGTCGACCACGCGGTACGTCGTCCTGAAGACGGGCACGCAGAGCCAGCTGCACCCGGTCCTCAACATGGCTTCGGCCAAGCTCCTTCTGGACCCCAGCCACGACAGCGTCATCACCGTCGACGAGAAGATCCTGGACAGCGGCAAGCCCCCGCACGGCGCCACCATCGGCATCCCCTACGCCCCCGACCGCCTGCCCACCTCGGACGAGGCCGAGGCCGCCAAGCGCTGGATGGTCTGCGAACGCCCCGGCGACGGCGGCCGCGCCATCCAGAAGGCGGCGTTCGTCCTCGCGAAGAAGGAATGGCCGAAGACGGAGGGGCCGAACAAGCTCACCCACGGAGACCTGATGTACGTCGTGGCCCCGGACGGCAAGACCCAGTACGTCGTCGACGCGCGGGGCACGGCGTACCAGATCGCCGACCCGACCGACAAGGAACTGCTCAAGGCCCTCGACACCCAGGGCCGCGCCCCGCAGCGGGTCTCCCAGGAATGGCTCGACACCCTTCACAAGGGCGACCGGATCGCGATCCCGCCGATCCAGGGCACGCCCGGCGCGAAGGCCAACGCCTCGACCCTGCTGCGGCAGTACGACAAGATCGGCGAGGTCATCAAGGCCTACGACGGCCAGTCGATGCAGTACTACGTCGTGCTGCAGGGAAAGGTCGCCCGCATCTCCGAGTTCACGGCCACGCTCCTGCTCAACAGCGGGGACCTGATCGGCACGGACCAGGCCGGTGAGGCGCAGCAGGTCAGCCCCGGCGCGGTCGCCGACAGCACCGCGTTCGACGGGAACAAGAACTGGCCGACGTACAAGCCGAAGACGGTGAACGACGGCGCCAGCACCACCAGCGGCCGCAACACGGTCTGCAATGTGATGCGCTCGGTCGCCGGCGACGGAAAGACCACGCTGTCGACCTGGGCGGGCACCGACTTCCCCGCCCAGCTGCCCACCGGCTCCTCCAGCGGCTACGTCACCGCGGGCTCCGGCCAGCTCTACCGCCAGTTCCAGGGCACGGAGACCAACGCCGGCGGCGTCTTCCTGGTCACCGACACGGGCCTGCGCTACGCCCTGCAGTCCAACAGCGACAGTGCCACCGACGACCAGGGCATCGGCACCTCCGCCAAGCAGCGCAAGGAGGAGCTGAGCGAGGCGAAGATCGCCCAGACCCGCCTCGGCTACGAGAACGTGAAGCCCACGCCCGTCCCCAAGCAGTGGTCCAAGTTCCTGCCGACGGGCCCGCGCCTGTCGGAGGCGGCGGCACGACAGCCGCAGGGTTCGTAGCGGAGCGGGCGGAGGAGAAGCGAACTCATGCTGAAGGCAAGGACACCGGGGACCGCGGCCCGGACAGCGGGCGTGGCCGCCGCGGTGGTCCTCACCGCGACGACCACGGTGGTCGCCCTCCCGGCCGCCCCGGCCCGGGCGGACGACGGACAGTGCACGTTCCCGTCGAAGAACTACGCGGGCCGGCCCTGGGCGCTGCAGCGCGTCAACCTGGACGCGCTGTGGGCGCAGTCGACGGGCAAGGGCGTCCGGGTGGCCGTGATCGACACCGGGGTGGACATCAAGAACCCGCAGCTCACCAAGGCAGTTGACGCGTCGAAGGGCAAGAACCTGCTGCCCGCCAAGAACGCCAAGGGCGAGAAGATCGATCGCGGCAACAACTCGGGCACCACGGACACGGTCGGCCACGGCACGCGCGTGGCCGGCATCATCGCGGCCCGCCCGGCCAAGGGAACGGGCTTCGTGGGCCTCGCCCCGGACGCGACGATCATCCCGATCAAGCAGAACGACGCCGAAGGCGACGGCACGGCGCTCACCCTGGCCACGGCGATCCGCTACGCGGTGCAGGCGGGTGCGAAGGTCATCAACATCTCCCAGGACACGGCCAATGCGGTCGAGCCGGACTCGCGTCTGCAGGAGGCCGTCGACTTCGCCCTGAACCACAAGGTCGTGGTCGTGGCATCGGCCGGCAACGACGGTCTGGGCGGCAACGTCAAGCGGACCTACCCGGCGTCGTACAAGGGCGTCCTGGCGGTGGGGGCGTCCGACCGCAACAACGAACGGGCCGCCTTCTCACAGTCGGGAGATTTCGTGGGGGTCTCGGCTCCCGGCGTCGACATGATCTCCACGGTCCCGGGCCGCGGCCACTGCTCGGACAACGGCACGAGCTTCTCGGCGCCCTATGTGGCGGGCGTGGCGGCCCTGTTGAAGGCCAAGTACCCCAACTGGACGGCCCAGGAGGTCGCCGCCCAGATCGAACAGACCGCGGAACGCTCGATCCCGGGGCAGGACCGGCTGGTGGGCTGGGGGGTGGTGGACCCGGTTCAGGCATTGACCGAAGTGGATCCGGCACACCCTGTCGAGTCACCGAAACCCGAGGACGGCGTCGCCAAGGGCGAGGCCCCCTCGGTCACGCCCCTGCACTTCGGCGAGACGGCTGACGAACGCGACTCCCGTATGGCGACGTACGTGGTGGTGGCGGGCCTGGTCGTGGTGGCGGGGCTGAGCGGTACGGCCGTGGCGGTACGGGACGGACGCCGCAGGCGCGCGGGTCAGCGGCCGGGCGGCCGCTGACGCGTAGTACGGGGGGTGCTGCGGCTCACAGCTTGCCGAAGACCACTCCCCGCCAGGTCCAGCCGGACCTGAGGACGGTGTCGCGCAGCGGCTCGCGCAGCTGCGCGCTGTCGAAGCTGAAGGTCTGCGTCGCCTCGAGCCGACCGCTTTCCCCGCGTCCGACGGTCCACCGGCGGCTGACGGTCCGGCTCGGCCCGCGCGTGTACTCCGAGGTCCTCTGGAGCGTCGTCGACGTCCCGACCCGGCTGACCTCCCACTGCTCCTCGAGAGCGCGCACCTCGTGCTCCTTGTGGTCCAGCCGCATCCGGATCCGCACCGCGTGACTTACCTGCGACTGGACGAAGATGTGCTGCCAGGCGGGCTCGGTCAGCCGCCACTCCGCAAGCAGGTCGCACTGTTCACCGCCGCCGTAACGGACGACGTACGCGACATCGGGCTGATTGAGCCCGAGCAGCGCCGTCCGCAGTTCCTCTCCCGGGACCGGTGAAACTCCCTCCGGGGGATGCTGGGTGCCGGTGAGTTTGTCGAAGAGTCCCATGGGGCCAACCTACGAAGGCCGGGTCCGCCGGCACAACCTTCGCCGGCTCCGCGCAAGCCGCTACGGCGTCGGACCCTCGCCCGGCCGGACGGTGCGCACCAGTTCCCGGAAGTCCTCCAGCAGGGCGGGGTGCTGCGATGCGGTAGTGGTGAGCATCAGCCGGATCACCACCCGCCGGTGCGGATCGTCGACGTCGAGCACGGACAGGTACACCTGGGACTGCACGAGGTCCCGGCTCCTCCCGCCGGCGACGACCGAGAAGGCCAGGGTCTGGGTGAGGCCCGGCGAGTCCACGGAGCCGGTCTCACGGCGGTCGGTGACCATGACCGAGGCGACGGCCTCGTCCATGTGCCCCACCGATTCGTCGGCCATCTCGGACAGCGTCGCGGCGTCGGGACGGTACGCGCCGTCGACGGTGATGTTCGCGGTGAAGCCGGCGTCCGACGGCAGACGGACCGCGACGAACGCCGCGCCGGGCGCGCCCACCTCGTCCGGCGGCGCGGATCGCCAGCCGTGCGGCAGATCGAAGTGGAGCGGGATCGGCAGGGTCGTCGACATCGAGGTTTCCTTCCTACGACGGCACTCCCGTGACGGTGGGCCTCGGGAGTGCCGGTTCAGTGCCGGTCGGCGAGGGGGTCAGAACACACTGGTGATCGCGTTCCCGAACGAACTCACGCCATCCCCGACGGCATCGGCCAGGTCCCCCGCGGTGTGGGCGACCTTGCCCGGGTCGACGCTGAAGTTGAAGCCCACCTCACCGCCGAGGGCGGGGGAGAGGCCCACCTTGGTGCTGAACTCCCAGGCGCCTTGCTGGTTCTTGCCGAAGTCCAGGCTTGCCTCGGCACCGGGGCCGGCCCAGCCCTCGGCGGAGAAGCCCGCCGAGACGCCTCCGACGTCCGCGCCGATCTCGCCTCCGCCCTTGGCGCCCGCGAAGGCCGTGCCACCCACGTGCACGCCTTCTTTGCTCACCCCGGCGTCGACGCCTGCCTCGGCACCCACCATGCCCTCGGCCTTCGCGGAGACGCCGGCCGGGCCGAGGCTGACGCCGCCCTCGGCCGAGCCCTCACCCCCCGCGAAGGCGCTCGCGTTCCCCTCGACGCCGTCCTGGGAGACGCCGCCCTCGACGGAGGCCTTGGCGCCCGAGTAGGCCTCGGCCTTTCCGTCGAGCTTCCACGGCCCTCTGGTGAGCGAGCCCTCGGCGCTCGCGCTGCCGAGGTCGGCGTGCGCCTCCGCCTCGCCGAGCTTGCCGGAACCGAAGTCGGGCCCCTTCGCACTCGCCCCGGCACCGGGGCCGGACGTCTCGGTCTTGCCCTCGGACTTCCACCCGTCGGGCTTGGTCCGGGCGGCCTCGCGCTTGGCCTCGTCCTCGTACGTCTTGATGTCGCCGTGGGCCTGGCTGTTGAAGCCGGTGAGGGTGCCGTCACTGAGGTCGGAGTCGATCACCACCCGGGTGAGGGCGTTGTCGACCTCGCTGTCGGTGTCGCACATCTCCTTCACGAGCCGGTTGATCTCCGCCTGCCAGGAGGCCTTGGCCTTGCCCACGGACTCCTGGTAGTCGGGGTCATGGTGCAGGGCGGTGCGTTCGCCCTCGCTCAGCTTCGTGGTGTCGTAGGAGACCACGCCTCCCTCCGACACCGCCATGCCGGCCTTGACGGCGTCCGCGCGGGCGGACTCCAGCTTCTTGCGGATGTTCGTGAAGTCCGTGTGCGCCTCGCGCAGCAGTGAGGCCACCGCCTTGGCCTCGACCTGCGCGGCCTGGAACTGCTTGAGCGTGGTGTTGAAGCGTCCATTGGCGGCGTCCGCGCTCTGCCCGGACCAGCCCGGTCCCAGGGTGATGCCGCATACGTCCCGCTGGTACGCGAGCTCCTGCTTGTGGAACTCCTTCGCCATCCCGTCCCAGCGGTCTGCGGCCGTCGTGAGCGCGGACAGGTCGGTCGTCATGATCTCGTGATAAGTCGGCATGGGATCCCCGTTGTCATTCCCGTAGCGGACTGCTGGTTGAGACGTGGCTCAGGACTGAGCCCGTGGTGCGGCCCGGTCAGTAGCCGTTGATCACCGACACCGAGTTCGAGTTCGACCCCACCTGGAAGTCCGTTGTCTGCAAAGTGGTGTTGGCGTTGCGCAGGGCCGTCTTGTCCGAGGAGAGCATGTTCATCAGGCTCTTCACCTGCTCGCCCCAGGAGGCATGCGCCTTCTTCAGTGCCCCCGACGTGTGCCATCCGTCGCGGAAGGCCGTGACTGCCGTGTTGGTCTCCGTGTCGGCGTAGTCGCCGGCCTTACGGGTGTCGGGCTCGATGTGCTGCTCGATGGCGTTGGCCGCGGTCTGCTTCTGGGCCGGTGTGGAGACGAGCTTCTGACCCCCGATCAGCCCCGGTGCGGCGGGGGAGCCCCCGACGTCGCCCGGCACTTGGTTCAGTCGCATACCGACAGGCTGTGCAGCCCCGTCGCTTCCCGACTGCGCCTGTTCCGCCCCTGACATGAGTCCTGCCCTCCCTGTCTGCCGCCGTACGGTGCCGGCGGCGCGGGTACCCCCGTTGCAGCGAACGGGTCGTACCGTAGCGCCTTCATGCCTTCGGCTACGTAAAATCCTCCTCAAACAGCCCTGGGTGCAGCTTAGTTGGGGGCAGGGGAAGCCTTGTCGTCGGCCTTGAAGTCGTAGTGGATCTGGTTTCCGCTGACGGAGGTGACCTTGACCGTCACGCCCAAGGTGCTGCCGTCGTTCGCGGTCAGCTTGCAGCGGGTGGTGGTGCCGACCTTGCCGACGAGGTCCTCGGGGCAGGAAATACGCGGCTTGGGCTGATTTGTGGCGGCGGCGAGCTTTTCGGAGAGCGTGCTGGAAAGCTTGTCCGCGGACAGCTTCGGCGGGGTGGACTTCTTGACCTCGACAGATGCCGAGCAGCCCAGCAGCAGCGTGCCGGCCGCTGTGGCCGCGAGGATCGAAACAGCGGTGGTCATCCGGGATTTGAGCATCGTGTACTCCTGGTCGGCTGGTTATGGCAAGAAGACCCGGACAGCGTACTTGGCAGGGCGCTGCGGGCATGACGAAGGGTGCCGGGCCATTAACGGGCCGTGTGAAACCCGGAATGCGCGCACCCTCCATGTCTCCTTCACCTCACCCATGGAAATCTTCATTTCCTCCATGGGGTGAGGACGGTCGCCTTTATGGCTTGATGTTGGTGCTAGCGTGAGCGCCCCGACCGCCAAGGCGCTTGTGTGCAGGTGGGGTTGAAAGAAGAGGGATGGGGATTTCGTGACGGCCGATCTGGGAGTGGAGCCGGGGGTCCTCAAGAAGGGCGCTTCGGACATTCTGGAATGTCTGACACCCGTTCAGAAGGTGGACCTTAAGAGTCTGGCCGAACAGGGTTCCGCGATCGGAGACGACTCGGCGGCCGAGGCGCTGGTCACGTTCTGCGGCACCTGGGAGCTGGGGGCCGAGTTCCTCGCCGACTGTGCGGCCTCTCTGGCAGAGGGCCTGAACTCGGCCAACAACGACTTCACGGAGACGGACCAGGCCATCCGTGACGCGGTGAATTCGGTCAAGTCGGACTTGAATGAGAAAAACTGAATCAGAGACGGGGAATCCGAATCCATGGCAACCGAGCTGGGGTCGACGACCGACCCCAAGGAGCTCATCCCGGGTGACACCGGAAAGCTGACCGAGCTCGCCTCAACCCTCACCGGCTGGTCCAAGAAATTCGACAAGATCGGCGACGGCCTGCGCGATCTGAAGATCACGGGCTGGAAGGGCGAGGCCAGCGACGTCTTCTGGCCCACGCTGTCCACGGAGAAGTCCAACTGGTACCTCGCGGCCGACGCGATGTCCGGCGCGGCGGACGCGGTCACCTCGTACTCCTCCACGCTGGGATGGGCCCAGAAGCAGGCCTCGACGGCGATCGAGCAGTGGAAGTCCGGGGACCACGACGCGGCACAGACGACGCTGAACGCCGCGCGCAAGCAGCTCAAGCCCGAGCTCGAGAAGCTGACGAAGAAGCTCGACGACCTCGCCGGCGGTGCGGCACACAGTCCCGGCTGGCTGGCGAATGCCAGGCAGCGGGTCGACGACTGGAAGTGGATCCAGGACCACAGCGTGGGCAAGACGACCCAGAACCGGTGGAAGCTGGAGACCGAGCGCTGGCTCCCGAAGGGCGACGGCCACTACCGCGCCGACAAGGTCTGGGGCAAGGACGAGGACGGCAACTGGTTCATCCGGGACAAGCCCGCGCCGACCGGGGACGAGGAGGACGGGACCACCCCCGGCAAGAAGACCAACCTGACCGTCAAGCTCGCCGAGTGGCAGGGCGGTGCCAACGTCTGGTCGGCGGGCGCGAACGGTGAGACGTCCTTCGCGGGTGACGGCAAGCTGAAGGGTTCGGCCGGCGTCTCGGCGCTCGGCGTCGACGGGTCCGCCGCCGCGAGCATCACCAACGGAAGGCTCCAGGCGGGCCTGTCGGGAAGCGCGTACCTCGCCCAGGCCTCCGTCAGCGGCGGTGCCGAGTACGGCTACGCGGCGGTCCAGGCCGAGGGCAAGGCCTACGCGGGTGCCGAGGCCTCCGCGAACGTGGGCGTCGGCAAGGACGGCGTACATGCCGGCGCCGAGGCGTTCGCCGGCGCCAAGGCCACCGGCTCGGTCTCCGGCGACGTCGCCGGCGTCGGTGCCGGTGTCGGCGGCGAGGCGTGGGCGGGTGCCGGCGCGTCCGCCGGAGCCGACCTGGGCATGAAGGACGGCAAGTTCACGATCGGCGGCGAGGTCGGAGTCGGCCTCGGTATCGGCGGCAAGGTCTCCTTCGACGTCACCGTCGATCCGCACAAGGTCGTCGACTCGCTCGGTGACGCCGCCGACGCGATCGGTGACTGGTTCTAAGCTGAACCGACGCTCATCAAGGAAGGGAGCATCATGGCGGCCACGCTGCCGGTCAAGATCTCGTTCTCGTTGCCGGAGGGCTGGCAGGCGGCACCGCCGGACGAGGTGGGAGCACCCGGCGCCGCTTTCGTCGCGCTCCATCCCGCCTCCGTCGACGGCGGGTTCACGGCGAACATCACCATCGCCGGACGGATGCGCAACGACAGCGCCACCATGTGGCAGATCGCCGACGAGTCGGTGCACCGGCTCGAACCGGCGGGAACCGTGGAGGTCGTCAAGAAGGCCGAAGTGGGGACCCCGGACATCCCGGGCCTGACGGACGCCCCCGGCGTGATCCAGAACCTCCGCCTCCACACCACCCTGCGGGGCGAGCCGCTGGAGCTGCTCCAGAGCCAGGTGTACCTCGGAATGGAGGACCTCGGTAACTCGGCGAAGCGCGCGGTGATCGAACTCGTCCTCACCGCGACGGAGAACCAGATGGCCGAGGTGCTGGACGACTTCAAGGCCTTCCTGCGGACGGTGCGCCCGGCCGGGGGAGACTCCGACTGAAACGACAGAGTGCCCGTTCTCCCGGGAACCTGCGGTCCTCGGCGGAACGGGCACTCCGACTGTTTCTCCGACCTGTGATCGGACCTTTGCTCAGACGGCGCTCCAAGCCTGTTCCGGAATCCGGTCCAGGACGTCACACAGGTAGTTCAGCTTCTCGTCGACGGCCTGCGGAGTCAGAGGACCCCGGTACCACGTGAACAGTTCGTTCTCGCGCAGCTGGAGCGAGCCCTTCTCCTTGGGGTCGGTCATCAGATACGGCACCACCGTCTGGCTCAGAGCGCTGCGGACGAAATCCTCGTCCCGGGTGATGACCCGGAAGTTCTGATCGAATTCCGGCACGCCGAGCTGCATCTTGGGCCTCCGGTCGAACAGCGTGTCCAGCACACTCGGGCGCAGTATCTGCACGAACGGTCCGGAACCAGGCGCCGTGACGATGAAAACCGACTCGATGTTGGGCTGCTTGCGCTCCCCGGTGTCCGCGCCCGACTGGAGGTTCATGGAGCGGTACTCGAAGTACTTGAAGGCACGGCCGCGAAACTCGCCCGTGGTGTAGTGCCAGGCCCGCAGATTGCTCCCACGACCGGGAAAGGGCCGCACACCACAGTACTGATCGATCTGCCCCTGCACACGCTTCTGGTACGTCCACCCACGTTCCGGCGCGATCCGGGCAAGCTGCTCATAGCCCTCTCTGGTCCGCGCATCCTTCTTACGTCCACGCGCCGACACCGTGAACACGAGGATGAACATTCCCGCGACGAAGGCGAACAACGACCACTTGATCAGTTCCCCGGCCCAATGCTCCATGGCTCCGATTATGTCGGACGGGAGTGAGGGGGTGAACGGAGGCTTCCGTTTGATGCCGGAGACCTGGAGGTGCGAGGCCGTGGGCGGCGGCCTTCGCCACGGAATCCCGGTGCTGGTAACTGTCCTCCGATGAGCCGTACTTGGCTTGCTCGGCGAAGTGGCGACGCCGCGATCGTGCGGAAGTCCGTTGAGAGGCAGGGCAGTTGCCACGGTGTCGTCGCAGGGGTCGTGTAGAAGTTTGATGAAGATCGCAAACGGTGCAACGTCGTCGGCGTCGGCCGCGTCCAACATTGGGCCGGGTGCGGCGAGGTGCAACGGGGTGTGCTGCACGGCCGTTAACAGCGAACCGGCAAATCGGGCAAACCGTGGCGTCGGGCGCGGTCTCGTAACTGAGTTAACACACACCTCGGTTGGACCCGATGTGCAGGTTGACTACAGTGGTAAACGCGTTGTGAGACGCGGCTCGCTTTGCGATCGTACGGCGAGTGGGTGGTCGGCCTCGACTGGGTCGGGACCGATGTATGTACGGGGAAACGGGGAGGAGCGTCGTGCTTCCGGCAGACATGGTGGGGGGCGTGTCGGCGACCAGGGCGGCGAACCTGGAGGCCAGTGGTGACGCGCTGAAGAAGTTCGTGGGGCAGGTGGACGCCGTGCTTCGCGACCTCGAAGAGTCCGCGGGCAACTCGACGAAGGTCGGTGCCCAGACGATCAGGTCCACGTCCCTGACCTCGGGGTCGGGTGGCGTCTTCCCTGAGGCGCATGGACTGTACGAGCAGTACAACCGAGTCCACCAAGAGCTCACGTCGTTGTCCAAGAGTCTGCATCTGCAGATCGAGGCGACCGGTATCGCAGTGCAGGGTGCGCGCGTCGGCTTCGACAACCTCGAGGAGGAGCAGCGCCGGCGGTTCTGGGCGATCCAGACACAGATCGGGCAGGCCCAGGCCGCCACGCAGGACAAGCGGCACGCCAGCAACAACGCCAAGAGCGGGGCGGACCTGTAGCGATGACTGACAAGCATGACGCCGACCTGCAGCGAGTCGGCGATCAGAACAAGACCACCGACTGGGTTCGAGGTTACGAGAACACTCCGCACGTCGGATTCATCGACGGCATCGTCGACACGGCGATCAGAGTCACCCCCGTCGGGCGCGCGGTCGCCACGCGGACTGACTTCGGTAAGCATGACCTGCCTCTCAACACGATGATCGACCTGGTCGAGCAGACGGATCCGGAGGACCTCGAATCCTCCGGCAAGGCCCTGTGGGATGCGCGCGACGCCATCAAGAAGGCTGCCGACGACCTCCATGCCTACGTCGAGAAGGTGCCCTGGGTCGGTCAGTCGGGTACCGACTTCAGAGACTGGGGCAGGGACCTCGTCAAGAACACGCACCACTTGAGCGAGTTCGCCGGAGATGCGGGCGATCAGATCACAGCTGCCGCCGTGGGCCTCGCGGCCGTGCGCGGTGCCATGCCGCCTCGCGACACGGAATCGAACCGGAAGCGGCCCGACAAGTTCACGGCGGCTGAGAAGACGGCGGACAAAGAGGGGTATGCCGCTGCCGTAAAGGTGGAGAAGGACCGCCAAGAGGCGATCAACCAGATGAACCGGTTGTCGTCGTACTACGCGGTGTCCGAGGAGGTGTTGGCGTCCTTGCCTGCGACGCAGCCGACGTTCGCGGCCATGCCCGGCAACGTGGGTGTGCCGCGCCCCAGAAAGTGGGACAACGCTGGTGGTTCGACGCCCGCCACGGGTTCCGGCGCGGTCTCGCACCGGGGCGCTGGATCGGTATCCGATGCCGATCGCCACGTAACGGCGCCGAGCCCTGACTCCACCAGACACGTCACAAACGACAGCCCCACGTCCACGCAGCACATCCCCGACAAGACCCCGCATCCCGAACCTCCCGTCGGGACGCACATCGACACGACCGGAACGCTGCCGCCGCCCACGACCACCACGCCTGGGCCCAGCCATACTCCGCCGGTGACGGGCACGCCTCCCACAACTGGCAGCCAGCCCAACGTGTTCGACGGTGGCGGTGGATTCAGGCTTCCCGTGCCCAACGGCACGTCGGGCCGAGGCTTGAGCGGCGCCGGTGGTTATCGCAACCCTCCGTCCGCGCAAGGGCGCACGGGTACCTCCGAGCTGACCAACCCGCGCTCCGGACGCACCGTGGGGCAGGGGCCCATGGACCAGATGGGGCGCGCCACGTCGACTGGTCAGTCCGCTGTCAAGGGCACCGGTTCCGGAGCGGGTTCGTCCCCCATGGGGCGTGCGGTCACGGGTGGCACTCCGCGACCCGGAGGCGCGGCGGCACAGCGTGCGACCAGCGGGCCGGCCACCGGCGCCGGGCGGTCCAACGGAGTCGTCGGAGGCCGGCCCTCCACCACGAATCCGGCGTCGAAGAACGGGTCGAGGCTCCCTCGCGGCACCGTCATCGGCGGCCAGGAGGAGGCCGCCAACTCCCGGTCCACGACCGGCCGGCTCGGTCAGCGTGGTGTCTTCGGAGCGTCGGAGTCCCCGGCACGGCCGGGTTCGAGCACGACGGGTTCCCGTGCTGTTGGAGGAACATCCGAGGCCGTCACGGGCAGGCCGACCGCGCGCAACTCCGCGGCTGGGGCCGAGCGCAATGGCATGACCCGCGGTGGTGCCGGTCTTTCGCGCGGCGCTGGCCATAACGGCAAGCCCGGTGAAGAGCGGAAGGCGGACGGAACGCCGCGGCCCGACTACCTGGTCGAGGACGAAGAGACACACCTGCCCGACAAGCCCCGGCGTGATGTGCCGCCGGTGATCAACTGAGCGCGAGCGAGGACAGAAGGACGATGAAGTCAGGGATCAGCCGACGAGCCGAGCAGGCCACGGTCCGCAGGGCGCGCTGGGGCAGGCGAGCGCGTGCTGCGGCAGCGGTCGTCGGCGCCCTGGCCGCCACCACTGTCGGCTTGGCTCCGAGTGCCGCCGCGGACGACGTTCAGTCGAAGCAGTGGTACCTCGGGCCGATGCAGGCCGAGAAGATGTGGAAGGTCAGCACGGGGAAGGGCGTGAAGGTCGCTGTCATCGACAGCGGAGTGAACGCGAACACCTCGTCACTCAAGGGGCAGGTCCTGACGGACGACGTTCCGAAGTCGGTCGCGTACCGGGCCACCGACGATAACGCCGGCCACGGCACAACCATGGCTGAGCTGATCGCGGGGACGGGAGCAGGTGGCGGCCTGAAAGGGCTGGCACCCGGAGCCAAGATCATTCCGATCCATATCAAGCTTGAGGACCGGAAGGACGACGCGGAGAATCGGAAGATGCCCGATTCCACCACCGCGATCAGGGCGGCAGCCGACACTGATGCGAAGATCATCAGCATGTCCTTCGGTGCAGAGGGGCCTGACTCCTATGAGCAGGCGGCTATCAATTACGCCGCCTCCAAAGGCAAGTTGCTGGTCGCTTCAGTCGGTAACGACGGTCAGAAATCAGGTGGCACCATTGGTTATCCGGCGGCCGACGATTATGTAATCGGCGTGGCGTCGATCGACGCATCCGGTACGGTCTCGAAGTTCTCCTCGCACGGCGGCTGGGTCGACCTCGCGGCTCCGGGGCAGAACTTCCCCGGCTGGTGCGACGCGAAATTCCGCTCGTACTGCGACAACATGAACGGTACGAGTTCCGCAACGGCGATCACCTCGGGCTCTGCCGCGCTGATCTGGTCCGCCCACCCCGACTGGACGGTGAACCAGGTCACCCGGGCGCTGATCGACACGGCCGGCCGTAGCTGGCCGAAGAACAAGCCGAGCACTTACCTCGGTTATGGTGCCATTCGCCCCCGCACGGTGCTGGCGAACCCCAACTACAACCCCGGCCCGCCGAACGTCGATCCGCTCCGCAAGGAGAACGGCGGGGACGTGCTGGCCAAGTCGGCGAGCGGCTCCTCGTCCTCCCACTCGACGTCGCCCTCCGCTTCTGCATCAACCCCGTCACAAGCCCCGGAAAAGGGTTCTGGCGGCGCTACTTCAGCGGCAGGATCAAGCACCGAATCGTCGAGCGACAGCAACACCCTCTGGATCGCGCTCGGCGCCATCGCCGCGGTCGTCGTGATCGGCGGCGGAGGCCTGGCCGTCGTGCGGGCGCGACGCGCCAAGTGACGTGATCAGTCGTCACCAGCCGTAGCAGCCCTGTGCTGTTCGGGCAGGACAGGGACTTCGTGCTCACCCTGCAGAGCAATGAGCGCAGCGGTGAGCCGAAACCATCAGATCAACAACGAACACACGAAAGGCAGGGCCGATCATGGCCGGCGGAAAGCAGAAGCTCGAAGATGCCGCAGTAGTCCACCTGCAGAAGCAGATGGCCGAGAAGTACGAGGGCATCCAGAAGCGGGTGCACGGGCTTCAGGGCGTCATCGACGGCCTCGAGGGCCAGTGGCAGGGTATCGGCCGTGCCGCCTTCGACAAGAAGCAGTTCGAGATCAACGAGTCGCTGCGGAACATCGGCAACATCCTCAGTGACGTCATTGAGGCGATGACCTCGACCCGCAACATCAAGGACAGCAAGGAAGACGAAGTCCGCGCGGCCGTCAACAAGATCGACCTCCAGGACGGCGCTCCCACGGTTCCGACGTCTTCCCTCAGCTCCTACTGAGCCGAGCGGCACTCAGGACAACCGCCGGGCAGCCGGCGCATCCACCAGCTACACACCAGCGAGACGAGGGAACAGGCATGGCCAACAACGCTGAGGGACTGTCAGTCACTTATGACGGGCTCGACGTCGCGGCGACCAAGATCGGTAACGAGGCGAGCACGCTCGAGCAGGACCTGCAGGAGCTCCGCAAGATGGTCGTGAGCAGCCTGCAGTACTGGGAGGGCGAGGCACAGGGCACCTTCAACGAGAAGCTGCACCGCTGGGACAAGGAGGCGAACGACATCCACCAGGCCCTGACCGGCATCGGTCACGTCGTCGCCCAGTCCGGCGGTACGTACATGGAAGGTGACAAGAAGGCGGCCTCCTACTTCCGGTAGGCCGAGCCTCGCAGAAGCAACTCCAGGGTGGGCGCGCGCGGGAGGCGCCCACCCTGTCGTTGGTCCGCAGCCCGATCTCGCACCGGTGGCCCGATTTTGGGTCGCGGCCGAGGAGCCGGGAAGCGCACAGACAAGGACTGGGAATCAGGTGCACGCGACAACCGCAGGATCGGGCGAAGCGCAGCAGGGCGTCTCGGCCTCCCGGCGGATCGGCCCCTACGTCCTGATCACCGCGCTGGACGACCCCCGCGGCCGTATCCCGGTGCCGGAGCGGCGCCACATCGCCCGCAGCGCCGACGGTGAGCACACCGTCCTGCTCAGCACTCCGCTCGCGGGCACCGATGTACAGCGCTTCATGGCGGAGGCCGAGGCCTCTCGTTACCTCCTCGGCCAGTTCATGACGCCCGCCGTCGCCTACGCCGCCGCCGGAGAAGCCGCTTGGCACGCCCGCCCCTATCTCCCGGCGCTTCCTCTTCCCACCGCACTCGCCGTGCACGGCGGCCCACTTCCCGAGCGCACCGTGCGTGCCCTGGGCGCCGCTCTCGCCGAGGCTCTGGTCATCGCCCACGGGCAGGGACTGGCGTACGCCGGTGTGTCCCCGGCGGCCGTGCTGCTCGCCGCCGACGGGCCACGCCTCACCTGCTTCGGAGCCGTTCGGGCCGCGGCCCCGGACGGCACGGCCCGTTCCGGTCTGCCGGGACTGGAGCAGGGCAGCCTGCCACCCGAGCAGGCGTCCGGCGGGCGGCCACGGCCACTCGGTGATGTGTACGCCCTGGGCGCGACGCTCGCCTACGCCGCCACCGGCCACACCACGCCCGAACGCGACGAGCTTCCCTCCGCACTGCGCACGATCGTCGGCCGCTGTCTGGGCCGTGACCCCGGGGAGCGGCCTCAACTGGCCGAACTGCTCGACCTGTTCGCTCCGACCGCCCCGCTCGAACCGGCCGCAGCGACTGCCTCCGCCATGGGCCAGGTGCCGGCCGACGCCGGGCTCGCGACCAGAACCGCCGCGCTGCTCGGTCCGGGCTGGCTGCCGAGCCGCGTGATCGCGGCCATCGCCCACCAGTCGGCCGCCGTACTCAGTGCCGAGATCCCGCGTTCCACCGTGCCCGCCTCACGCCAGGACTGACGACCGCCGCCATGCCCACTCCGCTCACTCACGACGATCCGCAAGCGTTCGGACCGTACCGCCCGGTCGCCCGCCTCGGCAGCGGCGGCATGGGCACGGTCTACCTGGCGCGCTCGGGCGGTGGACGGACCGTCGCGGTCAAGACGATGCACGCCGGCATCGCCTCGGACCCCAGTGCCCGGACCCGGTTCCGGCTGGAGGCCGACGCCGCGCGCGTCATCGGCGGGCGGCACGGCGCGCAGGTGGTGGAGGCGGACACGCAGGCCGAGACACCCTGGATCGCCACCGAGTACGTACTCGGTCCGCCGCTCGACGAGGCGGTCGAACTGGCCGGTCCGCTCCCCGAGGCCACCGTGCGTGCCCTCGGTGCGGCTCTGTGCGGGGCGCTCGGCCAGCTGCACAGCACCGAAGTGGTCCACCGCGACCTCAAGCCGTCCAACATCCTGGTCACGGCCTACGGGCCGAAGGTCATCGACTTCGGTATCGCGCGCGCGATCGGCGACGACCGTCTCACCAGGGTCGGGGCGGCCGTGGGCACCCCGGCCTTCATGTCACCGGAGCAGGCGAGCGGGGAGGAACACACCGCGGCGGGCGACGTGTTCGCGCTGGCCGGAGTGCTCGTCCACGCCGCCACCGGCCGTGCCCCGTTCGGCCACGGGCAGACCGCCGACCTTCTCTACCGGGTCCGGTACGGCGACCCGGACCTGAGCGACGTACCCGCCGCCCTGGTCCCGATTCTCGCCCCGTGCCTGGACAAGAACCCGTTCCGCCGGCCGACCACCTCGGCACTCGCCGCTCGACTCCACGACGGATCCGGCGAGTTCGCACAGCACCTGCCTGACGCGCTGCTCGCGGAGATCGCCCGCCGTGCCACCGAGGTCTGGCAGATCATCCCTCGGCGACTGGCCGCACCGTCGGTGCCGTACGCACCGTCGCCGGCCGCACCGGCCGCGCCGATGTCCCGTCGCCGACTGCTGCTGACGGGCGGCGCAGTGGCGCTCGGCGCGGCGGCCGCCGGCGCCGGAGCCTGGGCCTGGAGCCGACGGTCCGGTGTGCACGAGAAGCAGCCTGTCGCGAGCCCCAGCAACAGCCTGCTGCCGAAGAAGAAGCTCGACTCGATCTGGCAGATCCAGGTCGCCGATCCGCCGTACGGCACGGTCCCGCCCGCGCAGCCGCTCGCCGTCGGGGACCTCGTGACGCTGGTGGCCGGTACCGGTCTCGGCGGAATCGATGCCGGTTCGGGACAGGTCCGGTGGACGTCCGAGCAGATGGAGATCCACTGGCAGATCGCCACGGACGGCGAGAACCTCGTGCGCATGGTGGCCCCGCCGGGATCCGACGGAAACGCGGGCAAGCCAGGCGGCTTTCCGCTCATCCTGGCGTCCGTCGACATGGGCACGGGCAGGGCGGCCAAGCCGTTCGCCCAGCTCACCGACTTCAACGGGGTCATCTCCCAGAACCAGGTGCTGTGCACGGCCGATGGCGTCGTGTACGCGGCGGGAGGCAGGGGGAAGTACGACACGTACTTCCTGGCGTCCCAGTCCTGGTCCCTCTTCGCCGTCGACATCAGCACGGGGAAGAAGCTGTGGACCAGGCCGCTGCCCTCACGAGCGGACCGAACCGACCGCCTGCACTTCCTCACGGCCCGAGTCGTCGGCCACAACCTGGTGGCCCTGCAGGAGACGAACGACGGCAAGGTCCGCATCGTCGTACGGGACACTCGTACGGGTGCCGTCCGCTGGGACAAGCCGTTCGAGGGCGTCGCACCGGACCGCGTACGGGGGCCGCTGGCGACGGACGCCGAGAACCTGTACCTGGGCAACGGGCGGTTGCGGGCCCTGCGGCTGAGCGACGGTGCTCAGGTGTGGGACTCGAAGACCGAACGCCCCGGGCGCACCTACGGACCCCCGGCGGTCAAGGACGGCGTGGTCCACGCCGTCGAGAAGGGCCTCGGCCTCGTCGCCTTCGGCTCCGCCGGCGGGCGGGTGCGGTGGGAGGAGAAGGGCGGCGCGGGAACGAAGGCGGACGTGTCCGCCGCGCCGGTGATCGGCACGGACTACGCGTACAGCAAGCGTTCCTCGGAACTCTGGGCCATCGATCTGTCGTCGCACACGCCCACGGCCTCCTACAAGACCACCGGGAACCGATTCATCGCCCACGAGAAGGCCCGGGTGACCATCGCCCTGGGCGGCAAGTTCCTTGCGGCATTCCCCCTCAAGTGAGCGCCGGCCTCCGGTGAACGGAAGAGAGAGCAGTCAGCGATGAAACCCCTGGGTACCGGCGACCCGATCCGTCTCGGGCCGTACCGTCTGCTCGGAGTGCTGGGCGAGGGCGGCATGGGGAAGGTGTACACCGGCCAGGACGGCGCCGGGACCCTCGCCGCCATCAAGGTGCTCCGGCCGGAACTCGCGCACGACGCGAACCTCGCCCAGCGCTTCGTACGTGAGGCGCTCGCGGCGCAGGCGGTGCGAAGCCCCGGCGTGGCGGCGGTCCTGGGCGCGCAGACCGAGGGCGGGCGGCCCTGGATCGCCACCGAGTTCCTCACCGGACCGACCCTGGACCAGGCGGTCGACAAGCACGGACCGCTCGACGAGGCGAGCGTGCGCGCCCTGGCGGCGTCGATCGCGCAGACCCTGGCGGACATCCACGCGGTGGGCTTCATCCACCGCGACCTCAAACCCCAGAACATCGTGCTGACGTCGACCGGACCACGGGTCATCGACTT
This sequence comes from Streptomyces sp. NPDC044064, assembly GCF_056434245.1. Taxonomy (NCBI): domain Bacteria; kingdom Bacillati; phylum Actinomycetota; class Actinomycetes; order Kitasatosporales; family Streptomycetaceae; genus Streptomyces; species Streptomyces sp. NPDC044064. The sequence goes on along the minus strand of NZ_JBWKFN010000045.1, from coordinate 18,744 downwards.
CGGCATCGCGCGCCCGGAGCACGGCCTGACGCTCACCACGACCGGCCAGATCCCGGTCACACCGGGGTACGGCGCCCCCGAGCAGGTCCTGGGGCGGCGAGTGACACCCGCCGCGGACGTGTTCTCCCTGGGCGCCGTTCTCGTCTACGCGGCCACCGGCCGGCGCGCGTTCGAGGGGGGCCACGTGGCCGCCGTACAGTACGAGGTCGTCCACGGCGAACCGCGCTGGGACGGCCTGCCCCCTCAGCTGCACACGCTCGTCGCCCCCTGCCTGGCCAAGGACGGTGCGTCACGGCCGGCCCCGGGACAGATCGCCACGGCATTCGCCCCGCCGAAGAACAGTGGCCGCGTGTGGCAGCGCGGCCCGGTCGGGGACGAGATCAAGGAGCGGGAACGCCAGGTACGCCGGCTCACCGCGCCGCCCGCGACGGGCTCCTCGACTGCCGCCACGACCGTGACGAGGCGCCGTCTGCTCACCGGCGTCGCCGCCGGCGGCACGGTGCTCGCCGCGGGGGGAGGTACGACGGGATGGTGGCTGCTCCGGCAGCAGCCGGGCCGGGACAAGAAGGACGGCCCGTTCGACATCCCTCCTGCCGTGAAGACACCGAAGGCCCGGCTGCTCGTGGCGGACGACGGTGACTACATCGTCGAGGGGTCACCCAAGGCGCTGTGGAGCCGTCACGACGTCATCGACCAGGACTCCGCCGCTCCACTGCCGGTGCGGGACGTCATCGTGGTCGGGGACTACGGCAACGGAGAACGCGGCATCGCGGCCTACAACGTCGTGGACGGAAAACGGCGCTGGGCGGCACGGGACGTACAGCCGGATCACTACCTCTCGCTGTCCGACCGCCTGGTCGTCGCCGTCGACGCCGAAGGAACCCTGCACACGTTCGTGCCGTCCACCGGCGAGCGCAAGTGGACCGCGGCCGCCGACGCCGCGGCTGTCGTGGCAGCGGACGACGAGGCCGTCTACGTCATGACGAAGGACCACCGGCTGCGCAGCGTCGGCCGATCGGATGCCAAGGTCCGCTGGACGGCCCGGATCCCGTCGGAACACCGCGGAAAGATCTCCGCGAGCGTGGCCGTCGGCCGCGGACGTCTGGTTCTCCCGACGGTCGACGGCGACGTACTGGCCATGGCGACAGACGATGGCCGCCTGGTGTGGCAGCGACCCGACCAGGCGAAGGAGATCTCGATCGATCCCGTCGTGCGGGACGGGGTCGTGTACCTCAACGGCAGGACACTGGCAGCACTGAGGCTCGCCGACGGCCACGAGATCTGGGAGCACACGACCAGGGACATGTACCGGGCCCTCGCGGAGTGGGGCCCGGTGAGCGTGCACGGGGACTCCGTCTACGCGGTCGGCGGGATGTTCCCCGAGCGCCGCGCCCTCACCGACGGCAGCAACACCTGGACCTCCCGGAGCGACGGCAGCAGCGACAGCCCCGTCCTCGTCCAGGGCACCGGCGTGTGGACGGTCGACCACGCCTACAAGACCGAGATCAACGCCGTGAACGTGGCCAACGGCTTCCTGGGCTGGACCTACGCACTGCCCGAGGCCGAGCACCATGGAATCGCGGTCGCCGGCAACAGGGCGTTCATCAGGAACGACGACTCGCTCTACGCGTTGCCGGTGTTCTGAGCCCATACGGAGGGGCAGTGGCCGACCGGCGGCCACTGCCCCGATTTCTCCGTACGTCAGCCGGCCGTCACGCGGGCCCGTCCGGGACCAGACCGACCTGCACCATCGGCTTCCCCCTCTTCCGTGAAACGAACACCCCGCGCCCCGCGGGCATCGGCCGCGGCCGGACCCCGCCGAGCAGGTCGCCCTCCGCCGGATCACCCGCGAGGACCACGCCCTGGGCGCCGAGTTCCTTGATGCGCTGCATGAAGGACTCGTAGCCGGCACGGGACGCGCCCGCCGTGGAGCGGGCGATGATGAAGCGGACGCCGACGTCGCGGGCGAACGGCAGGAGTTCCGTCAGGCCCGACAGCGGGTTGCCGCTGGACGTGGACACGAGGTCGTAGTCGTCGATGACGACGTACACCGTGGGGCCCCGCCACCAGCTGCGCTCGCGCAGCTGCTCCGGGGTGACGTCGGCCGTCGGTGTGCGGCGCTGCATCAGGTCGGCCAGTGCGTCCATGTGGTGCTGCATCTGGTTGGACATGGGGATGTACTCCGCCAGGTGGGACGGCGGTGTCACCCCGAGCAGCGAGCGGCGGTTGTCGACGACGAACAGCTTGCAGGAGTTGCCGTCGTAGCGCTCGGTGAGGCCCTTGATCAGCAGCTTCAGCAGGTTCGACTTCCCGGACTCGCTCTCGCCGAACACCAGGAAGAACGGGTCCTGTTCGAAGTCCACGAACACCGGCTCGAGGTTGTCCTCGTCCAGGGCGAAGGAGATTCCGCGGTTCGGGAAGCGGTTGCCCGGAGGAAGCTGAGCCGCGGCGAACTCGCGGGGCAGCAGGCGTACCTCCGGCGCGCCGGGCTCCTGCCAGTGACGGCTGACCTCGGCCGCGAGGGCGGTCGACGCCTCCGCGAGGTCCGTGTCCGAGGAGAGGCCATCGATGCGCGGGACCGCCGCCATGAAGTGCTGCTTCTGCGGGGTCTGACCGCGACCGGGCACACCGGTGGGGACGTTCGCCGCGACCTTGCGGTCGATCTCGGAGTCCATCGGGTCGCCCAGCCGCAGCTCCAGGCGGTTCATCAGGTGGTCCTTGAGGTTCGCGCGGACCTCCATCGTGCGCGAGGCCGTGAGGATCAGGTGGATGCCGTAGCCCAGACCGCGCGCGGCGATGTCCAGGACCAGCGGCTCCAGGGCCTCGTAGTCCGTGCGGAAGTTGCCCCAGCCGTCGATGACCAGGAAGACGTCGCCCCAGGGCTGGTCGGTCACCGAGATGTCGCCGCGCGCGCGGCGGGAGCGGAACTCCGCGATGGAGGAGATGCCGGCGGAGCGGAAGTACTCCTCGCGTCGGGTCATGACGCCGTACACCTCGGCCGCCGTACGCCTGACCTTCTCGGGGTCCAGACGTGAGGCGAAGCCGCCCATGTGCGGCAGGCCGGCCACCGCGGCCATACCGCCACCGCCGAAGTCCAGGCCGTAGAACTGCACTTCCCGCGGGGTGTGGGTGAGGGCGAACGACGCGATGATGGAGCGCAGCAGAGTCGACTTGCCGGACTGCGGGCCGCCGACGATCTGCATGTGGCCGGCCGCGCCGCCGAAGTCGAGCCACAGCGGGTCGCGGCGCTGCTCGTAGGGCTTGTCGATGAGCCCGACGGGGACGACGAGCCGTCCCGCGCCCTCGTAGCCCGGCTGCGTCATGCCACGGCCGGGCACCGGGGCGAGCCCCGGCAGCAGCGTGTCGAGCGACGGCGGGCTGTCCAGCGGGGGCAGCCACACCTGGTGGGCGGCCGGACCCTGCGCCTCCAGGCGCCGCACGATCACGTCGAGGACGGTGTCGGCGAGCGCGTCGTCCTTCTGCTGTTCGGGCGCCTCCTGACGCTGCTTCGGGACCGGCGCGTACTGCACCGGGACCTCGGCCGCCGTGAAGAGGACCGGCCTGCGGTCGACGGGCAGCGGGCCGCCGAGCACCGCGGCCTGCTGCGAGCTCGTGCGGTACACGCCGGAGACGTACGCCGCCTTGAAGCGCACCATCTCGTCCGTACCGAACTTCAGGAAACCCGAGCCCGGGACGTTCGGCAGTTCGTAGGCGTCCGGGACGCCGAGCGCGGCGCGCGACTCGGCCGCGGAGAACGTCCGCAGACCGATGCGGTAGGAGAGGTAGGTCTCCAGGCCGCGCAGCCGGCCCTCCTCCAGACGCTGGGAGGCGAGCAGCAGGTGCACGCCCAGCGAACGGCCGATACGGCCGATCTGCACGAACATCTCGATGAAGTCCGGCTTCGCGGTGAGCAGTTCGCTGAACTCGTCGATCACCAGGACGAGGGACGGGATCGGCTGCAGCGGCGCGCCGGCCGCGCGGGCCTTCTCGTAGTCGTGGATGTTCGCGTAGTTGCCCGCGTCGCGGAGCATCTCCTGGCGGCGGTTGAGCTCACCGCGGATCGAGTCGCCCATGCGGTCGACGAGGGTCAGGTCGTCCGCAAGGTTGGTGATCACGGCCGCCACGTGCGGCATCTGGGCCATGCCCGCGAACGTGGCACCACCCTTGAAGTCGGCGAGGACGAAGTTCAGCGTCTCGGAGGAGTGGGTCACGGCGAGGCCGAGAACGAGCGTGCGCAACAGCTCCGACTTGCCGGAGCCGGTCGCACCGACGCACAGGCCGTGCGGGCCCATGCCCTCCTGGGCGGCCTCCTTGAGGTCCAGCATCACGGGCCGGCCGTCCTCGCCGAGACCGATCGCCACACGCAGCCGCTCCGACTGCGAGCGCGGCCGCCAGGTCCGCTTCGTGTCGACCGAGGCCGCGTCGCCCAGGTTCAGCAGATCCGTGAACTCCAGGTTGGCGAGCAGCGGTTGGTCGTCGTCGCCGCCCGACGCCACGCGCAGCGGCGCCAGTTGGCGGGAGAGAGCCTCCGCGGCCTCGTACGACAGGACGTCCGGCGTCCCGTCGTAGACCATGCCGTGCGCAGACTCCAGGCGCAGTTCGTGGGGCTGCACGATCACGGAGAGGTCGCCGCGGCCGATGGTGAGGTCGCCGGGCACGACCTCCAGGACCGTCACGCCCTGCATGCCTTCGGGGCTCGCCAGCAACGACGTCGGCGGCAGGGAGATGCCGTCGAGCACGACCACCACGTGCGGCTGTTCGGGAACCGGCGGTCCGCCGGGGTGGAAGCGCGGGCGGCCCTGCAGGCGGGCGGCGAGCCGGTCCTCCAGCTCCACCGGGTCGGTGGTGATCAGGCGCACGCTGCCGGCGCCGTCGGCGACGCCCGGGGCCTGCGCGTGGGGCAGCCACTTGGCCCACTCCCACTCGGGCGCCGACGCGCGGCCGGTGACGACGGCGACGACCAGGTCCTCGGGGGAGTGCAGCGAGGCGAGGGAGGCGGTGACGGCGCGGGCGGTGCCGCGCACGGTGTCCGGCTCGCCGCTGATCGTCACGTGGTAGAAGGCGCGCAGCGACACCGCCATCGGCAGGTCGTCGAGGGCGCTGTGCGTGGCCAGGAATCGCTGCATGGCGCCCGCGGTCAGCGGCTCCAGCTCGTCGACCGGGGCGGTCTGAGGCGGGATCAGGGGAGTGGCCAGGGCCTGTGGGCCGAGGCCCACCCGTACCTGCCCGAAGTCCTCGTCACCGGTGCGCCGTTCCCACACCCGGCTGCCCTCGGCGACCAGCGCCCACAGTTGCTCCGGCGAAGGGTGCAGGTAGTACTGGGCGTCGCGCTGGGACTTCGCGGTCCCCAAGGCGGCACGCCGGGTCTGCGACAGGTAGCGGAGGTAGTCACGGCGCATGTCGGCCATCTGCCCCTGGCTGCCGCGGCGGTAGCGGATCAGCATCGAGATGCCCATGCCGATCGTCGAGGCCACCATCACCATGCCCATGATCTTCATGAAGGGCTGGGCCTGGGGGTTGAAGAAGAACACCACGGACCCGCCCATGCCGAGCATGGGCAGGAGCTGCATCAGAGCGCCTTCCTGCTGACCGCGCGGAAGCTCCGGCGGCGCTTGCAGTACGACCTCGTCCGTGGGCACTTCCTTCGGCAGTGCCCGCGGTGGGCGCTTGACGACGATGTGGCTCACTACGCACCAATTCCCTTGCCGGACCGAGATGTTTCGTCCGCCGCCCCGTGTCAGGCGGACGTCGACCGCGAAGCGCGATCCTACTGACAACCACGGACAACAGCGGGCGGTAGGGTGCCGGTGAGACGCGTGAGCAGTTGCGAATCATGCCGGGAAAACCCGGGCAATCCGCAACGGTTCGAAGCAAGCGCCACCTCGCAACCCCCGGATGCGACCGCTCGGTTGGCCGGCGGTGCGAAGGGCGCGGCCCAACCTACACAGGATCTTTACGGGCGGAAGAGTGCGCGGCGGCACCACGGCCGCCCCACCGCCGACGAGGGGGAACAGCAGGTGAGCATGACGGCCTCCGCGCCTGCCGGCGCGACCGGTGGACCGGGCACCGGAGCCCCTTCCGGGGCAGGCATGGGATTCGGCTTCTGCCGGGTCACCATCGTGGCGCCCGACAGCCGCATCGACGTGGCACTGCCCGACGACGTACCGGTCGCCGACCTCTACCCGGAGATTCTGCGCCTGTCCCAGCAGAGCCCCGCCGAGGGCGCGCCGGTCGGCTACCACCTCGTGCGGCGGGACGGCGCCGTCCTCGACGGCGCCCGGTCCTTCACGGCACAGCGCATCCTCGACGGCGAACTGCTCACCCTGCGCCCGTTCGCCGAGTCGCTGCCGCCCGCGGTCCTCGACGACGTCTCCGAGGCGGTGGCCTCCGCCGTCACCCGCGACCGCACCCTGTGGAGCGGCGACCTCACCCGTGCAGCCGGTCTCGTCGCGGGCGGCATCCTGCCCGCGCTGATCGCGTTCGTGGCCTGGAGCTCCCAGATCCACCACGACATGCACAGCCTGCAGGGCATCATCGCGGGCGTCACCGGCGTCCTGCTGGTCACCATCGCCTGCGTACGCGCCCGTGTGTACGGCGACCGGGGCTCCGCGGTCGCACTGGGGCTCGGCGCCCTGCCGAACGCCGCCGTGGCCGGTTCGGGGCTGTTGTCACTCTCCGCCGGGCAGGGCATCGGACGGCTCCAGTTCCTGCTCGCCTGCGCGGCGGTCCTGGTCGCCTCCGTGGTGCTCACCCTCGTGTCGCCGGGCGGTGACGGACCCTTCGTGGCGTTCGTCTTCGCCTCGGCCATCGGTCTGATCACCAGCTTCATCGCGATCCTCACCAAGCTGGAGCCCATCGAGACGGCCGCCGTCTGCGCCCCGCTGTCCGTCGTGGCACTGGCCTTCCTGCCGGGCCTGTCCATGCGCTTCGCACGGCTGCCCATCGGCTTCGAGCCGCCCAACCCCTCCCGCGGCGGCTACGACAGCGGTGAGCCCGCCCCGCAGGAGCCCGTGGACCTCGAGCGGGTGGCCGCCCAGGCCCGGCGCGGCCACGAACTCCTCGTCGGCTTCGTCGGCGGCTGCGCCCTCGTCGCGGTCGGCGCGTCGATCGTCCTCGGCTTCTCCAGCAACATCTGGGCCCAGCTCCTGGCCCTCGCGACCGGCGTGGCGATGCTGATGCGGGCGCATCTCTTCCGCTACACCGCGCAGGTCGGCGCCACCCTGGCCGCGGGCCTCGCCGCGATCGTCTTCCTCGGCCTCGGCCTCGCGCTGAACCCGCCCCGGAGCTACCTGATCGACGCCCTCCAGGGCCACACCAACGCCCTCGACATCCGCAGCGTCTGGCTCGCCGCGGCGGTCGGCGCGGCCACCGCCCTGGTCACCGCGATCGCTCTGATCACCCCGCGGCGCGGTGTCACCCCCTTCTGGGGCCGCTTCCTGGAGATCGCCGAGAGCTTCGTCCTGCTCACGCTGATCCCGCTGGCACTGGCCGTGTTCGACGTGTACGAGCGGGCGCGGGCGATGACCAGCTAGCCCTCGCCGGATCACCGGACGCAGAGGAAACAGAACTGGGCGGCACGCGCGCGTGCCGCCCAGTTCTGCGTTCCGCTCACTCCGCCGCGAGTCCGCCCTCGTGCGGCATCGGCTTCAGATCGAACTCCCCGTCCCGGGCACCCAGGACGAACGCCCGCCACTCCGCCTCCGTGTACCGCAGCACGGTGCCGTGGTCGAGCGAGGACCGCATCGCCACCGCCCCGTCCGGGAGGTACGCGATCTCGACCCGCTCCTCGTGCTCCTCCGTACCCGGGGCGCAGTGCCACTCGGCGTCCGAGATGTCGAGCGCGTACAGCTCGTCGCGCTCCCGCTCCTTGCGCGCCCTGATCTCCGCTTCCGTCTCCGCCATCCCGGAGCGACCCCTTCCCGACGTACGTACGATCAGCACGCTCACCCTAGTGGCCGCCTCCCGTCGGACCGGGGTGTTCCGAAAGGCGGGAGAGGGTTCCCGCCACCGGCTGGTACCCTGTGTGACGGCCGTTTGTGTACGCACCCCCGGAGCCCTCTCAGAAGGCTCCGGAGGCAGCGCTCAGCGGATCCCCGCCTTCCGAGTCACGGAAGCTCCCCCGAGAAGCAGACCGGGGGCGCTCGGTGGGCACTCACAGACTACTGAGGAGTACGCGTGTCGCTCGACGCCGCTACGAAGAAGCAGATCATCAGCGAGTTCGGTACCAAGGAGGGCGACACCGGCTCCCCCGAGGTCCAGGTCGCCATGCTCTCGCGTCGGATCTCCGACCTGACGGAGCACCTCAAGACCCACAAGCACGACCACCACTCCCGCCGTGGTCTGCTGATCCTGGTCGGTCAGCGCCGTCGCCTGCTGCAGTACCTGGCGAAGAAGGACATCCAGCGCTTCCGTACGCTGGTCGACCGCCTGGGCATCCGCCGCGGTGCTGCGGGCGCCAAGTAAGACGCCGTGAGGGGGGCGGTTCCCGGAAGGACTCGGGAACCGCTCCTTTTGCCGTATAGGGGGAAGTCCTGTCGTATGCAGGCAAGCCCCCGTCGTACGTGCGGAAACGTGCGGAGTGTCACTCACGCTTTGTAGTGTGGTAGCACAACGCAGTACGTACGACACAGAACGAGGAGAAGCGCACCCAAGCCGCCGCCGGTCCTCGGTAGTGGCCCCCGGGGGGAAGCGAGCCCCGGGTGCTTCGATCGAAGACCGGCCCGCACAGCACGGCGCGCTTCTCCGTAACCGTCCCCCTGCCACACGGGCAGCCCAGGGACGAAGACGAGGAGAAAACGCTAGTGGAGAACGAGACCCACTACGCCGAGGCCGTCATCGACAATGGCGCCTTCGGCACCCGCACGATCCGTTTCGAGACGGGCCGCCTGGCCAAGCAGGCCGCCGGTTCCGCCGTGGCGTACCTGGACGACGACACCATGGTGCTGTCGGCCACCACCGCCTCCAAGAACCCCAAGGACCAGCTCGACTTCTTCCCGCTGACGGTGGACGTCGAGGAGCGGATGTACGCCGCCGGCAAGATCCCCGGCAGCTTCTTCCGCCGTGAGGGCCGTCCCTCCGAGGACGCGATCCTCACCTGCCGTCTGATCGACCGCCCGCTGCGCCCGTCCTTCAAGAAGGGCCTGCGCAACGAGATCCAGGTCGTCGCCACGATCATGGCGCTCAACCCCGACCACCTGTACGACGTCGTCGCGATCAACGCCGCGTCCGCGTCCACGCAGCTGGCCGGTCTGCCCTTCTCCGGCCCGATCGGCGGCGTCCGCGTCGCGCTGATCCGCGGCCAGTGGGTCGCGTTCCCGACGCACACCGAGCTCGAGGACGCCGTCTTCGACATGGTGGTCGCGGGCCGCGTCCTGGAGGACGGCGACGTCGCGATCATGATGGTCGAGGCCGAGGCCACCGACGGGACCATCAAGCTCGTCGAGGGCGGCGCCGAGGCGCCGACCGAGGAGGTCGTCGCCGCCGGTCTGGAAGCCGCGAAGCCCTTCATCAAGGTGCTCTGCAAGGCCCAGGCCGACCTCGCCTCCAAGGCCGCCAAGCCGACCGGCGAGTTCCCGATCTTCCTCGACTACCAGGACGACGTCCTGGAGGCGCTCACCGCCGCCGTCCGCCCGGAGCTCGCCTCCGCGCTGACCATCGCGGGCAAGCAGGAGCGCGAGTCCGAGCTGGACCGCGTCAAGGCGCTCGCCGCCGAGAAGCTCCTGCCGGAGTTCGAGGGCCGCGAGAAGGAGATCTCCGCCGCGTACCGCTCGCTCACCAAGCAGCTGGTCCGCGAGCGCGTGATCAAGGAGAAGAAGCGCATCGACGGCCGCGGCGTCACGGACATCCGTACGCTCGCCGCCGAGGTCGAGGCCATCCCGCGGGTGCACGGTTCCGCGGTGTTCGAGCGTGGCGAGACCCAGATCCTGGGCGTCACCACCCTCAACATGCTCCGCATGGAGCAGCAGCTGGACACCCTCTCCCCGGTGACCCGCAAGCGCTACATGCACAACTACAACTTCCCGCCGTACTCCACCGGTGAGACCGGCCGCGTCGGCTCCCCGAAGCGCCGCGAGATCGGCCACGGCGCCCTCGCCGAGCGCGCCCTCGTGCCGGTCCTGCCGACGCGCGAGGAGTTCCCCTACGCGATCCGCCAGGTCTCCGAGGCGCTGAGCTCCAACGGCTCGACGTCCATGGGCTCGGTCTGCGCCTCCACCATGTCGCTGCTGAACGCCGGTGTGCCGCTGAAGGCCCCGGTCGCCGGTATCGCCATGGGCCTGATCTCCCAGGAGATCGAGGGCGAGACGCACTACGTCACCCTCACCGACATCCTCGGTGCGGAGGACGCCTTCGGCGACATGGACTTCAAGGTCGCCGGCACCAAGGAGTTCGTGACCGCCCTCCAGCTCGACACCAAGCTGGACGGCATCCCGGCCTCCGTCCTGGCCGCGGCCCTCAAGCAGGCCCGCGACGCCCGCCTCCACATCCTCGACGTGATGATGGAAGCGATCGACACGCCGGACGAGATGTCCCCGAACGCGCCGCGGATCATCACCGTGAAGATCCCGGTCGACAAGATCGGCGAGGTCATCGGCCCCAAGGGCAAGATGATCAACCAGATCCAGGAGGACACCGGCGCCGAGATCACGATCGAGGACGACGGCACCATCTACATCGGTGCCGCCGACGGCCCGGCCGCCGAGGCCGCCCGTGCCACGATCAACGGCATCGCCAACCCGACCATGCCGGAGGTCGGCGAGCGCTACCTGGGTACGGTCGTGAAGACGACGACCTTCGGTGCGTTCGTGTCGCTGCTCCCGGGCAAGGACGGTCTGCTGCACATCTCGCAGATCCGCAAGCTCGCCGGCGGCAAGCGCGTGGAGAACGTCGAGGACGTCCTCGGTGTGGGCCAGAAGGTCCAGGTCGAGATCGCCGAGATCGACTCCCGCGGCAAGCTGTCCCTCGTTCCGGTGGTCGAGGGCGAAGAAGGCGACGAGACGACGAAGGACGACGCCGAGCAGTGACGTCCCGTAGCTCCAAGGCGACGGCCCGCACCTCTTCGGAGGCGCGGGCCGTCGCCCGTACCCAAACCCTGATCAAGGGCACCAACGGCATCGGCACGGTCCGCAAGACCACCCTCCCGGGCGGCCTGCGCATCGTCACCGAGACCCTGCCCTCGGTCCGCTCCGCGACCTTCGGCATCTGGGCCCACGTCGGCTCCCGCGACGAGACGCCGTCCCTGAACGGCGCCACGCACTACCTGGAGCACCTGCTCTTCAAGGGCACCAGTCGCAGGTCGGCCCTGGACATCTCCTCCGCGGTCGACGCGGTCGGCGGCGAGATGAACGCGTTCACGGCCAAGGAGTACACGTGCTACTACGCGCGGGTGCTCGACACCGACCTGCCGCTCGCCATCGACGTCGTCTGCGACATGCTGACCGGCTCGCTCATCGTCGAGGAGGACGTCAACGTCGAGCGCGGCGCGATCCTCGAAGAGATCGCGATGACCGAGGACGACCCGGGCGACTGTGTGCACGACCTGTTCGCGCACACGATGTTCGGCGACAACGCCCTCGGCCGCCCCGTCCTCGGCACGGTCGACACGGTCAACGCCCTCAGCGCCGACCGCATCCGCCGCTTCTACAAGAAGCACTACGACCCGACCCACCTCGTGGTCGCCTGCGCCGGCAACGTCGACCACAACAAGGTCGTACGCCAGGTCCGCGCGGCCTTCGAGAGGGCGGGCGCCTTCAAGAACCTGGACGCGCAGCCCATCGCCCCGCGCGACGGCCGCCGTACGATCCGCACGGCCGGCAAGGTCGAACTGCTCGCCCGCAAGACCGAGCAGGCGCACGTCGTCCTCGGCATGCCCGGCCTGGCCCGCACGGACGACCGTCGCTGGGCCATGGGCGTGCTCAACACCGCGCTCGGCGGCGGCATGTCCTCCCGCCTCTTCCAGGAGGTCCGGGAGAAGCGCGGCCTCGCCTACAGCGTGTACTCGTACACCTCCGGCTTCGCCGACTGCGGCCTGTTCGGCGTGTACGCGGGCTGCCGCCCGAGCCAGGTGCACGACGTGCTGAAGATCTGCCGCGACGAACTCGACAACGTCGCCGCGGGCGGCCTCTCCGACGACGAGATCAGGCGCGCCATAGGCCAGCTCCAGGGCTCCACCGTCCTGGGCCTGGAGGACACCGGCGCGCTGATGAACCGTATCGGCAAGAGCGAGCTGTGCTGGGGCGAGCAGATGTCGGTCGACGACATGCTGGCCCGGATCTCCGCGGTCACCCCGGACGAGATCCGCTCGGTCGCCCGCGACATCCTGGGACAGCGCCCGTCGCTGTCGGTCATCGGCCCGCTGAAGGACAAGCAGGCCTCCCGTCTGCACGACGCCGTCGCCTGAAACACCACCGGTTAGGAAGCAGGAAACATGAGCAAGCTGCGCGTGGCGATCCTCGGTGCCAAGGGCAGGATCGGATCCGAGGCGGTACGGGCGGTCGAGGCCGCCGAGGACATGGAGCTGGTCGCCGCTCTCGGCCGGGGCGACAAGCTGGAGACGCTGGCGGAGACCGGCGCCCAGGTCGCCGTCGAGCTGACCACTCCCGCCTCCGTCATGGGCAACCTCGACTTCTGCGTGCGCCACGGCATCCACGCGGTCGTCGGTACGACGGGCTGGACCGACGAGCGCCTCGCGCAGCTGAAGGGCTGGCTCGCCCAGTCCCCGGAGACCGGCGTGCTCATCGCCCCGAACTTCTCCATCGGGGCCGTCCTGACCATGAAGTTCGCGCAGATCGCCGCGCCGTACTTCGAGTCGGTCGAGGTCGTCGAGCTGCACCACCCGAACAAGGTGGACGCTCCCTCGGGGACCGCCACGCGCACCGCCCAGCTCATCGCCGAGGCCCGCCGCGCCGCCGGCACGGCCCCGGCGCCGGACGCCACCGTGACGGCCCTGGACGGCGCCCGGGGCGCCGACGTCGACGGCGTCCCGGTGCACGCCGTGCGTCTGCGCGGCCTCCTGGCACACCAGGAGGTGCTGCTCGGCGGCGAGGGCGAGACCCTCACGATCCGTCACGACTCCCTGCACCACACCAGCTTCATGCCGGGCATCCTGCTCGGCGCCCGCCGCGTGGTGTCGACTCCGGGCCTGACTTTCGGCCTTGAGCACTTCCTGGACCTGAGCTGAGCCCGAAGACGTCATGCGCGCGAAGATCACTTACCTCGTCACGGCCGCCGTCCTGCTCTTCTACTTCGTGCTGGTCGGCAGCCGCGGCGTCATGCTCATCCAGTCCGGCACGGTCCTCACCGTCACCTTCGGGGTCGCGGTGCTCATCCTGCCGGTCATCGGCCTGTGGTTCCTGTGGAAGAACACCCAATTCGTCCGCAAGGCCAACCAGCTGGCCGCCGAACTCGACGCCGAGGGCGGGCTGCCCGTCGACGAGCTGAAGCGCACCCCGGGCGGCCGGATCGACCGCGACTCGGCCGACGAGGTGTTCGCCAGGCGCAAGGCCGAGACGGAGGCGGCTCCGGAGGACTGGCGCAGCTGGTTCCGGCTCGCCGTCGCCTACCACGACGCGCGGGACACCCCGCGCGCCCGCAAGGCGATGCTGCGTGCCATCGCCCTGCACGACGGCAGGCCCGTCCAGGCCTGAGCCCCACCGGCGGCCTGGCCGGAGAAGAGACCCGTACGACAGAGGGGCCGGTCCGCGGCACAGCGGACGGCCCCTCCGGCTTGTCTGCTCCGGTCAGTGGCGCCCGTACTCCGCGGCCCACGCCTCCACCGTGTCCGCCGCCCGGTCGAAGGCTGCGGGGCGGTTCAGGAAGTCCAGGCCGTGCGAGGTCAGCAGGGGCGCCATGTCCTCGGTGGGCCGGTCCTTGCCTACGAGCGTCAGGGCCTGCCCCTGCACCGTGCGGGGCAGCCCCAGCCAGCGCACCGGCTGCTGGGCCGTCCGCACCGAGACCACCCGCTGCCAGGGCACCGTACGCGTCAGCAGGAAGCCGACGTGGCGCAGTCCGCGTGCGCTCACCCACACGCCCATGCGCAGCATCCGCAGCGCGCTGCCGATGACCGCCAGCGCCACGCCGAAGACCACACCGGCCGAGGACACCGAGCCGGTCAGGGCGATCAGGACCGCCGCGAACAGCACGAACGAGGACAGCAGCAGGCCCAGGGCCGCCCCGCCCACGCGTCCGGGGCCGGGCCGGTAGGGGCGCCGCCAGCGCTCGCGGTCGTCGAAGGGCAGCGGGCTCTCGGAAGCCGCCTCGAAGGTGCGGTCGGCCGTCAGGAAGGGCAGGGGCACGGCTGGTCCTCACTCAATCCTTGCTGGGGCTGTGCCCGGTGAGGCTATCCGGCCGGGTTCCCGCCCACCACTCCTGGGCGGCCGTAAGGGTCAGCGCCCCTGTGCGGCCTGGGACTGCTGGGCCGGCGTACCGGACGGCGTGGACAGGGCCGGCGTGCCGATGATCACCGCTCCGACGAGCCCGGCGACGACGGTGAGGCCCAGCAGCCAGCTCCCGGCCATCCGGCCGACGGACGCCCGCTGACGGGGCGGGGGAGCGACATTGCTGCGGAACCGGTCCGCCTCGGCCACAAAGGCGAAGGGCACGGGCTCACGCCGACGAAACATGGGAGTACGTCTCCTTCAGGGATGAAACGGATGAGTCTCACCCACACAGACGAACAAGCGTCGCAATCGGTGCCCGGTTTCACCAATTTCATTCAGGCACGACGACGAACGCCCCGTTTGGCGGGCCGTAGAGTGGCGTCCGCAAGAGACCAGATGGGAAGGACCCGCCGAATCGTGACCCCCACCCCCGACGACGAACTCAAGATCGATCTGCGTAGTGATGTCACCGTCGAACTGGTCAAACACAGCGCAGCGGACTCGGACGTTCTCTTCGCGGCCCGTGTGTCGACTGTCGGGGAGCAGTCCCTGGACGAGCTGAACAAGGACCCGGAGCGTTCCAAGGGCCTGATCAACTACCTGATGCGCGACCGGCACGGCAGCCCGTTCGAGCACAACTCGATGACCTTCTTCATCAGCGCCCCGATCTTCGTGTTCCGCGAGTTCATGCGGCACCGGGTCGGCTGGTCGTACAACGAGGAGTCGGGCCGCTACCGGGAGCTGCAGCCGGTCTTCTACGTCCCGGACGAGTCCCGCAAGCTGGTCCAGGAGGGGCGCCCCGGCAAGTACGTCTTCGTCGAGGGCACCCAGGCCCAGCAGGAGCTGGTCGGCCGCATCATGGAGGACTCGTACCTGCAGGCCTACACGGCCTACCAGGAGATGCTGGACGCCGGCGTCGCCCGCGAGGTCGCCCGCTCGGTCCTCCCGGTCGGCCTCTTCTCCTCGATGTACGCCACCTGCAACGCCCGCTCGCTGATGCACTTCCTCGGCCTGCGCACCCAGCACGAGCTGGCGAAGGTGCCGTCCTTCCCGCAGCGGGAGATCGAGATGGTCGGCGAGAAGATGGAGGCGGAGTGGGCCAGGCTCATGCCGCTCACCTACGCGGCCTTCAATGCGAACGGCCGTGTGGCCCCGTAACGAAGCCCTGTTCCCCCACGCGGAACGGATGTACGGATCAGCCGCGCGAAGTGTCCGTATTGCGGCATTTAGAGAAGTTCATCTAGCCTGATCAAACGGACCCGGCACTGCTTGAACCCCCGAGCAGGCAGTGCCGGGCTCCGCATTTGTCCGGACTTTCCAGGCACCCCAAGGGCAGACCACGCATGGAGCACCGAGTAGCGTGTTACCCATGGCTCCGACCTCGACTCCGCAGACCCCCTTCGGGCGGGTCCTCACCGCCATGGTCACGCCCTTCACGGCGGACGGCGCACTCGACCTCGACGGCGCGCAGCGGCTCGCCACCCACCTGGTGGACGCAGGCAACGACGGCCTGATCATCAACGGCACCACCGGCGAGTCCCCCACCACCAGTGACGCGGAGAAATCGGACCTCGTACGAGCCGTACTGGAGGCGGTCGGCGACCGCGCCCACATTGTCGCCGGCGTCGGCACCAACGACACCCACCACAGCCTGGAGCTGGCCCGCGAAGCCGAGCGCGTCGGCGCACACGGCCTGCTGGTCGTCACGCCGTACTACAACAAGCCCCCGCAGGAGGGTCTGTACCGGCACTTCACGGCCGTCGCGGACGCCACCGGGCTGCCGGTCATGCTCTACGACATCCCCGGCCGCAGCGGCGTCCCGATCAACACCGAGACGCTCGTCCGCCTCGCCGAGCACCCCCGGATCGTCGCCAACAAGGACGCCAAGGGCGACCTCGGCCGCGCCAGCTGGGCCATCGCCCAGTCCGGTCTCGCCTGGTACTCCGGCGACGACATGCTGAACCTGCCGCTGCTCTCCGTGGGCGCGGTCGGCTTCGTGTCGGTCGTCGGCCACCTCGTCACCCCCGACCTGCGCGCCCTCGTCGACGCGTACACCTCGGGCGACGTCGTCAAGGCCACCGAGATCCACCAGAAGCTGCTCCCGGTGTACACGGGCATGTTCCGCACTCAGGGCGTGATGACCACGAAGGCCGCGCTCGCCCTGCAGGGACTCCCCGCCGGACCTCTGCGCGCCCCCATGGTCGAGTGCTCGGCCGAGGAGATCGCCCAGCTCAAGATCGATCTTGCCGCCGGCGGGGTACAGCTCTGACAACAGACTTGGCACCACCCGAGCTTCACAACTGAATCCACAACCGCATAAGCGGGCCACCGGTGCCCGCACCCGACAACGACAACTGCTTCTGCACGAACGTCATGCGCGCCACGTGCCCGGCCGGTACGTGGCGTGCGTGGTGAGGAGAGTCTTTTGAGTCATCCGCATCCTGAACTCGGCCCGCCCCCGCCGCTCACTGAGGGCGGCCTGCGCGTCACCCCGCTCGGCGGCCTCGGTGAGATCGGCCGAAACATGACGGTCTTCGAGTACGGGGGCCGTCTCCTGATCGTCGACTGCGGAGTGCTTTTCCCCGAGGAGGAGCAGCCCGGAATCGACCTGATCCTTCCGGACTTCTCGTCCGTCCGGGACCGCCTCGACGACATCGAGGGCATCGTCCTCACGCACGGTCATGAGGACCACATCGGTGGCGTCCCCTTCCTGCTGCGCGAGAAGCCGGACATCCCGCTGATCGGCTCCAAGCTGACCCTCGCCCTCATCGAGGCCAAGCTCCAGGAGCACCGGATCCGCCCGTACACCCTGGAGGTGGCGGAGGGGAACCGCGAGCGCATCGGCCCCTTCGACTGCGAGTTCATCGCGGTCAACCACTCCATCCCGGACGCCCTGGCCGTCGCCATCCGCACCCCCGCGGGCATGGTGGTGCACACCGGCGACTTCAAGATGGACCAGCTCCCGCTGGACAACCGCCTCACCGACCTGCACGCGTTCGCACGGCTGAGCGAAGAGGGCATCGACCTCCTGCTCACCGACTCCACGAACGCCGAGGTCCCGGGCTTCACCCCGCACGAGCGGGACATCTCCAACGTCCTGCGCCAGGTCTTCGCCGGCGCCCGCAAGCGAATCATCGTGGCCAGCTTCGCCAGCCACGTCCACCGCATCCAGCAGATCCTGGACGCGGCGCACGAGTACGGCCGCCGGGTCGCCTTCGTCGGCCGCTCCATGGTCCGCAACATGGGCATCGCCCGCGACCTCGGCTACCTGAAGGTCCCGCCGGGCCTGGTCGTCGACGTCAAGACGCTGGACGACCTGCCGGACCACGAGGTGGTCCTGGTCTGCACGGGTTCCCAGGGCGAGCCGATGGCGGCCCTGTCCCGGATGGCCAACCGCGACCACCAGATCCGTATCGTCGACGGTGACACGGTCATCCTGGCCTCGTCCCTCATCCCCGGAAACGAGAACGCGGTCTACCGCGTGATCAACGGCCTGACCCGCTGGGGCGCCAACGTCGTCCACAAGGGCAACGCCAAGGTGCATGTTTCCGGCCATGCCTCCGCGGGCGAGCTGCTGTACTTCTACAACATCTGCCGCCCGAGGAACCTGATGCCGGTCCACGGCGAATGGCGGCATCTGCGCGCCAACGCCGAGCTGGGCGCGATGACGGGTGTCCCGCACGACCGGATCGTCATTGCAGAGGACGGCGTGGTGGTCGACCTGATCGAGGGCAGGGCCAAGATCTCGGGCAAGGTCCAGGCGGGTTACGTCTATGTCGACGGCCTCTCCGTCGGTGACGTCGGCGAGCCGGCCCTGAAGGACCGCAAGATCCTCGGCGACGAGGGCATCATCTCGGTCTTCGTGGTGGTGGACTCCTCCACCGGCAAGATCACCGGTGGCCCGCACGTCCAGGCCCGCGGTTCCGGCATCGAGGACTCCGCCTTCGCCGACGTCCTCCCGAAGATCACGGAGGTCCTGGAGCGCTCGGCCCAGGATGGCGTGGTGGAGCCCCACCAGCTGCAGCAACTCGTTCGGCGCACCCTCGGCAAGTGGGTCTCCGACACGTATCGCCGCAGGCCGATGATCCTGCCGGTCGTGGTGGAGGTCTGACACCTCGTCCGCACGAACTCGGAGCGGGGCCCCTCGATTTGCATCGGGGCGCCCCGCTCCAGTACGTTTACGGCTCCGCCCAACCGGGAACCCCCCAGTACCTCGTGTGCTGGACGACGGTGCCCCGGAGCGGGTGGGAAATCCGGCTCAGAACTTCTGATAAAGTCGGAACCGCCGGAAAGGGAAACGCGAAAGCGAGAACCTGGAAAGCACCGAGGAAATCGGATCGAGAAAAGATCTGATAGAGTCGGAAACACC
>NZ_JBWKFN010000044.1:0-64599 GCF_056434245.1 Streptomyces sp. NPDC044064 | reverse complement strand
CCCCCCCCCCCCCCCCCCCCCCCCCCCCCCCCCCCCCCCCCCCCCCCCCCCCCCCCCCCCCCCCCCCCCCCCCCCCCCCCCCCCCCCCCCCCCGACGTCCCGTGGCGTACGCGCTACTGCGACTCGTCCGACGGCTTCTCGTCGGCCGTGTGGGAGCTGGTCCTGAGCACCTCGGCCACGGTCAACTCGTAGGTGGAGTACCACCGTTCCCGGCCCAGCCGCTGCGCCACCTGGTGCTCGGGGTCGGTGCGCCACTTCTCCAGGGTCTCCGCGTTGCGCCACAGCACGACCGCGAGGCGCTCACCGTCCTCGCCCGTGTAGTGCTGGACGTCCACCAGGTCGGGCCCGGCGATGGCACGGACGCGCTGCCGCATCTCGTCCTCGGTCTCGTAGTAGTCCTCGCCCGCCTGATCGGTGAGACGCGACTTGAACAGGATCACGAACATCCGGAGTCCTCCAGGGTGACTGTGTTCGGGTCGAGGGGCACACAGGCGCGCAGCCGGCTGTCGGACGCCGTGACCAGCTGAGCGCCGTGCCGGCCGAGCAGGCTCTCCACGAGACGGTCCAGGCGCTGGTCGTTCCTCAGCACCGAGGCATAGCTCTCCTCCGTGAAGGCGCACTGCTCGTACAGGGGCACGAAGCGGTCCGGGAAGAGGTCGACGAGACGCCTGCGCAGAACTCCCCTGTCGTGTGCGGTCTCCTCCTGCGGCGGGTTGGCCATGATGTGGTAGTGCTGGTACGAGAGCTGGGAGATCGCGTTGGCGTCCTCGATCCGTGACTTCTCGTAGGCCGCCAGGGCCGCCGTCCAGTCCGCGGTGGAGTCGAGGCAGTCGACGAGCGTACGGGCGTCCTCGAAGCCGCAGTTCATGCCGTGCCCCATGAAGGGGGCCATCGCGTGGCAGGCGTCCCCGAGCAAGGCCAGCGTGTCCCGCCAGACCCATCGGTCGCAGCGTACGACCGTGAGGGTGGAGACGGACTTGGCGGCGAGCTGTTCGGCGATGTCCGGTATGGCGGCGGCCGGTTCGGGGAAGCGGTCGGCGAACACCTCGTACAGCTCGTCGCCGCCGCCGACCGTGGAGTAGGAGGGCGGCGGCCCTTCGAGACGCATGAACAGGGAGCCGGAGTACTCCCCCGACGGCATGGGGAAGGCGGCGAACAGCGCGTCACCGGTCGGCCAGTAGTGCATGGTGCGGCTGTCGAGCCAGCCGCCCGGCACGTCGATCTCCTGATAGGCCAGCTCGAGATTGCGTACCTCCGCCGGTGCGGTGCGGGCGGTCAGGGCGGCACGGGCCGTGGAGTGCGCGCCGTCGCAGCCGAGGACGCGGCGGCACGTCGACCTCCGCTCGCCGTCGGCGTCTTCGACGAGCACGGCCGGTTCGTCCAGGTCCACGGAGCGCACCCGCTGCTCGAAGCGGACACTGACGCCGGGGGTGGCCTCGGCGGCGTCCAGCAGGATGCGGTGCAGCCGCTCGCGCTCCACCGACCAGATCGGCTGCCCGTCCCTGCTGTACGGGGTGACGTGGGAGGTGCCGTCGGGCAGATGCGCGCAGCGTCCGTGCAGGGGGACGCAGATCTCCCGCACCGTCCTGTCGAGACCCAGGTCGGACAGTACGCGCCACCCGCGCGCGGACAGCATCACCGTGAGGGACCGTCCCTGTCCGGCGCCACCGCGGCGCGGGTCCGCCCGCTTCTCCAGGACCGTGACCGGACCGAACCGCGGGGCGAGATACATGGCCGTGACCACGCCGACCAGGCCGCCCCCCACGACGACGGTCTCCGGGCTCCCCCCGGCGCGAGTTCGGCTAGGCCCCCGCATGGCTCCGCCGTCCCTTCGTCCGGCCCTTGTTCGGCTGCCGCAGTTCCGCCAGGACCACAGCGCCCACCTCCTTCGTTCCCAGGGACCCGCCGAGGTCGGGGGTGACCCGTCCGGCCTCGATGGCGGCCGCGACCGCCCGGCGCACGGCGTCGGCCTCCTCGTCATGGCCCAGGTGCTCGACCAGCAGGGCCGTGGAGAGAATGGCGGCGAACGGGTTGGCGACCCCGGTGCCCGCGATGTCGGGCGCACTGCCGTGCACCGGCTCGAAGACCCCCTGCCCGGTCGTGGGGTTGAGGTTGGCCGACGCCGCCACGCCGAGGCCGCCGGCGAGGGCGGCGGTGAGATCGCTCAGGATGTCGCCGTACGAGTTGTTCGTGACGATGACGTCGAACGCGGTCGGGTCGGTCACCAGCTTCATCGCGGCGGCGTCCACATAGAGATGCGAGGTGTCGAACCGCGGGTGCCGTGCGACGGCGTCCTGCCAGCAGCGCTGCCACAACCGGCCGCCGTTGCGCACGGCGTTGGCCTTGTCCACCACGCACACCGACCGTCGTGCGACGGAGAAGGCGAAGTCCAGGATGCGCGACACACCGTGGTGGGTGTTGAGGTCCACGTCGATGGCGATCTCCTGCGGCGATCCCGTGCGCGTGCTGCCGCCGACGCCGCTGTACAGCCCTTCGGTGTTCTCCCGGACGATCGCGCAGTCGATGCCGCGTCGTGTGCCGTCGCGCAGCGGACTGAGCCGGTCGTGCCACAGCCGTACGGGACGGTAGTTGACGTACAGGTCCAGCTCGGAGCGCAGTGTGGTCAGCACGCTGCGGACGTAGGCGGTGCCGGCCAGCCGGGGATCCCCGACCGCGCCGAGCAGCGTCGCCTCGCTGCTCCGGATCCGGTCGAGATCGGCCGGGGAAAGGGCGCTTCCGGTGCTCAGGTACGTCTCCGCGCTGACCTGGTCGAGGACGTCCGGCCGCACACCGAGTGCGAGTTCGTCGAGGACCGCCAGTGCGGGTTCGATCACCTCCGGCCCGATGCCGTCACCGGGTATGACGGTGATCCTGGTCGCAGCGCCGCTCATACCCGGCCCTGGCGCACGATGTCCGCCACCAGTTCCGCCACGTCGGTCGTCACATGGAAGTGCCCGCCCGGCCGCGCGCGCACCGTGAACTCACCGGAGGTGGCCTCCGCCCACTCCCCCATCCGCGCCTCGTCCACCAGCGGGTCGCCCGTACCGTGATAGCAACGCACGCCGCACGACAGCGGCTTGGCGCCGGGGCGCGGCCGGTACTCCGCGTGGGCCCGCAGGTCCGAACGCAGCGTCGGCAGCAGCAGCTCGCGCAACTCGGCGTGCTCGGCGATCCCGGGTTCGATACCGCCCAGTCCCACCAGCGTCGACCAGAACTCGTCGTCGGGTGCCAGGTGGAGGTCCGCGTCCTCCACGCTTCCGGGCGGTTCGCAGGCGGAGACGCACAGCGCGCGCGGCTCCTCGCCCGCGTCCCGCAGGACCAGGGCGGTCTCGTAGGCCACCACCGCGCCCAGGCTGTGGCCGAAGAGCACATAGTCGCGCGGGGGAAGCCGCAGCAGATCCGCCGCCGCGTGGCCGGCCATCGCCGCGACGTCGTCCACCAACGGCTCCCCGAACCGGTCACCGCGGCCGGGGTACTGGACGGCCATGAGTTCCACGCCGGGCGGCATCGCGGTGGACCATTCGCCGAAGGCCGTCGCCGAACCCCCGGAATGCGGGAAGCACACCACACGAAGCTCGGGACGTTCGACGGTGGTCAGAGAGCGCACCCAGCCCCGTTCCCGTATCCGGCTCATCATCTCCGCCTTTCTCGTCGGCCATCGACTGACCCGTCCCGTCCCATGTTTTCCGCCGCGCACGAAATCGCGGGATCCGCGAAAGATGTCGGCAAGACATCACGGGCGCCGTGGGGCCGGGGCATGACGATGCGGGGAAAAGGAGGATCCCGGATGAGCCCGTCGCTCGATCTCACCGACCCGGCCACCTTCGTCAGGAACGACCCCTACGAGTTCTGGCACCGGGTCCGCGGGGAGAGCCCCGTGTACTGGCACCCGGCCGCCGCGGAGCGCCCCGGCTTCTGGGTCGTGGCCGGGTACGACGACGTCCTGGCCTGCTACGACGACTGGAAGCGGCTGAGCTCGGCCCGCGGCAACGTCCTCGACGTCCTGCTGCGCGGGGGCGATTCGGCGGGCGGGAAGATGCTCGCCGTATCCGACCGGCCCTGGCACCGGCATCTGCGCAACCTGATGCTCCGCGCCTTCTCCCCGCGGGTGCTCGGCGACGTGGTGCGGAAGGTCGAGGAGCGCGCGCAGGAGCTGATCGGCACCGTCACCGAGCTGGGCAGCTTCGACTTCGCCGCCGAGGTCGCCGAGCACATCCCGATGAACACCATCTGCGACCTGCTGTCCATCCCCGCGCAGGACCGCAAGCAACTGCTCCTGTGGAGCAAGGAGGCCCTGGCGTCCGAGCATCAGGAGGGCGCCCGGCTGGACGCCCTGGAGGCACGCAACGAGATCGTGCTCTATCTGATGGAGCTGGGGTTCGAGCGCCGGGCGAAGCCGGGTGACGACGTGATCAGCATGATCGCCACCGCCGAGGTCGACGGCCGCCCGCTCACCCCGGAGGAGATCGCGCTCAACTGCTACAGCCTCCTGCTGGGCGGGGACGAGTCGTCGCGGATGACCGCGATCAGCTCGGTCCTCGCCTTCACCCGGCACCCCGACCAGTGGCGCGGGCTGCGCGAGGGGACGATCGGCCTCGACACGGCGGTGGAGGAACTGCTGCGGTGGGCGACGCCGGGCATGCACTTCGCGCGCACGGCGCTGAGCGACTTCTCCCTCGGCGGCCGGCAGGTGCGCGCCGGTGACATCGTGACGTTCTGGAACACCTCGGCGAACAACGACGAGACGGTCTTCGCCGAGCCCCGGACCCTCGACCTGTCCCGCCGCCCCAACAAGCACCTCACCTTCGGCCACGGTCCGCACTTCTGCGTCGGTGCGGCGCTGGGCCGGGCCGAGCTGCGCGCGCTGCTGCGGGCGCTCGTCACGTCCGTCGGGGACATCGAGCTGGACGGGGAGCCGCAGCGCATCTACTCCAACTTCCTCTACGGCTACGGCAGTCTCCCCGTCGCCTTCCAGTCGCGCTCCGCCTCCTGAAAGGGAACGCCTCATGCTCGACGGATTCGTCCCCTGGCCCGACCACCTCGCGGATGAGTACCGCCGGCGGGGAATCTGGCTCGGCCGGCCGCTCGGCGACCTGCTGCACGAATCGTGCCGGCGGCACGCCGACCGCGCGGCCGTGGTCTGCGACGGGCACAGGATGACCTACGCGGAGCTGTCCCGGCGGGCCGACCGGCTGGCGGGCGGCCTGATCGGGCTGGGCATCGGACCGCTCGACCGGGTGGTCGTCCAGCTGCCCAACATCCCCGAGTTCGTCGTCCTGGTCTTCGCTCTGCTGCGGGCCGGAGCCATACCCGTCCTGGCGCTGCCCGGGCACCGCAAGTCCGAGATATCCCACCTGTGCGCCCACTCCGGTGCGGTGGCCTATGCCGTGAAGGACGAGTTCGGCGGGTTCGACTACCGCGAACTCGCCCGGGAGATCCCCTCGGTCCGGCACGTCCTCGTCAGCGGCGACGCCCAGGAGTTCACCGCGCTGGAGTCGGTGGGCGACGACGTCCCCCTGCCCCGCGTCGACCCGTCCGATCCGGCGCTGTTCCTCCTCTCCGGGGGCACCACCGGACTGCCGAAGCTGATCCCCCGGGCCCATGACGACTACGCCTACGTCATGCGGGCCACGGCGGAGGCGATGCACGTGGGCCAGGAGGTGGCCTACCTCGCCGTCAATCCGGTCGCGCACCAGGCGGCGCTCGCCTGCCCGGGGGTGTTCGGGAGCCTCCTGCTGGGCGGCAAGGCGGTCCTGACGTCGAGCGTGCGGCCCGACGAGGTCTTCCCGCTGATCCGCCGCGAGCACGTCACGGTGACCACGGTCGTGCCCTCCGTGCTGCGGCTGTGGGCCGACTCCGGGCAGAAACCCGATCTGTCGCACCTGCTGATCCAGGTCGGCAGCGCCCCGCTCGACCCGGCGCTCGCCCGTCGGGCGGGCGAAGTCCTCGGGTGCCGGATCATGCGCTGGTACGGCATCAGCGAGGGTCTGCTGACCCACACCAGGTTCGACGACCCGGAGGACGTGATCATGGGCACGGACGGCCGGCCCATGTCGCGGGACGACGAGGTCCGGATCGTCGACGAGTCCCTGAACCCCGTGCCCGAGGGGGAGGCGGGCGAGATGATCGCGCGCGGCCCGTACACGATCCGCGGCTACTACCGGGCCCCCGAGGAGAACACCCGCTCGTTCACGCCGGACGGGTTCTTCCGCACGGGCGACCTCGTCCGGCGCAGTCCGGAGGGCGACATCACGATCGTCGGACGGATCAAGGACGTGATCAACCGCGCCGGTGAGAAGGTGTCGGCGGAGGAGGTGGAGCGGCAGCTGCGCACCCACCCGTCCGTCCAGGACGCGGCCGTGGTCGGCGTGCCGGACACCGTGCTCGGCGAGCGGACGTACGCCTTCCTCGTGCTGACCGGTGCGCAGGTCAGGACGTCGGCGGTGAAGGAGTTCCTCCGGGGCCGCGGTCTGGCCACGTACAAGATCCCCGACCGGATAGTGTCCCTCGACCGCTTGCCGCGCACCCCGATGGGCAAGGTGGACAAGAAGACCCTGCGGGCGCTCGCCGTCTCGTCGGCCAGGTGAGCGTGCCGTGACGGTGCGGCTGCCTTGAAAGTGCGGCAGGGCCGGTCGCCGAACGCGCCGGGCCTGCCGCCCGCTCTTCTACTCGCTGTGCCGTGCGTGCCACAGGGCGGGAAAAGAAGGCGTGAAAATCGCTTTGCGAAGAAACTCCGCGCCGGCCGTTCCGCCCGTGCCCATCTTGTTTCCGATCATTCGCTGGACGAGAACGACATGCCTGTACTGCCATTCCTGAAAGGCCTGGTCGAGATCCACCAGGCCCTGGCAGATCTGTTCCACCACACCGTCGTCGCTGTGCAGGCCGTGCAATGCGGAGGGCAGGTCGTGGGGCGAGAAACCCTTGGCGTCGAGACAGGCGAGGAAGGCGTCGAAGAGCGTGGGCTCGCCGGCCCGCGCCCTGATGCGCTCCCGTTCCCGGCTGCCCTCGGGAAAGTGCTCGGCCGCCGTCCCGTCACGCCGTCCGAGCACCACCTCGATCTCGCGGAACTGCGCCGAGTAGAAGCCGCTGCCCACCAACTGGTCGCGGAACGCGTCGAACTGGTCGGCGGTCATCGTCTCCAGCACGTCGATCTGCGCCGTCAGCGCCCGGAAGATCGCGCGCGCCCGGCGCAGCGTCCGCAGGGCGGGGCCGCTGTCAGCCTTGCGCAAGGTCACCTGGAGGGCGTCCAGTTCGTGGAGCAGCTCCTTGAACCACAACTCGTGCGACTGGTGGACGACGACGAAGAGCAACTCGTCATGCTGTTCCGTGATCGGCTTCTGAATGTCGAGCAACGTTTCGAGAACCAAGTAATCACGATAGCCGCAGTAGGCGGAATGGGAATTGCTCATCACGGGTCGGGGCCTCCGCTCGCCGGGCGTTTACTCCCCTTGGTAACACGGCGAAACCGGCCGAAGGTCAGAATCTGTCACCTCTCATTCAACGGGGCGGCTCACCGCCCTGGCAGGCCATCATGATGGGGAAGCATGAGTGCCAGGAGAAATCGTCGTCGTTCCAATGCATCACTGAATGGACGCGAAATGGGCGATGCAAAGCACACCGTCCCCCGGCTTTTCGAGGCCGTCGCCGCCGAGGCGGGGGACGACACCGCCATCCTGTTCGAGGGCAAGGCCGTCGGCTACACGGCTCTCAACTCCGCGGCCAACCGGCTCGCACGGTACCTGATCGCCCGTGGCGTGGGACCGGACTCGGTGGTCGCCGTCTCCGTGCCCCGGTCCGCCGAACTGGTCACGGTTCTCCTTGCGGTACTCAAGGCGGGCGGTGCCTACCTCGCCCTCGACCCGGCGTATCCGGTGGAGCGGCTGGCGCACATGGTGGCCGACGCGCGGCCGGTGCTGCTGATCCGCGCGGCGGAGCACACCGGACTCGCGCAGCCGGACGGGGGCGTGCCGGAGGTCGTCCTCGACGACCCCGCGTTCCGCGCGCAGTGCGAGGCGCACGCCGACCACGACGTGTCCGACCGGGAGCGCCTCGCCGAACTGCGCGCCGAGCATCTGATGTACGTCGTCTACACCTCGGGGTCGACGGGCCGGCCCAAGGGCGTCGCGGTGACGCACCGTGGCGTCGCCGGCCTGGTGGCGAGCCAGGCCGAGCAGATCGGGGCGGGCCCGGGCGACCGGGTCCTGCAGTGGGCGTCGATCAGCTTCGACGCGGCCTTCTGGGACATCTCGCTGGCCCTGCTGTCCGGTGCGGCGCTCGTGATGGCGCCGGCCGACGACCTGCTGCCCGGCCAGCCGCTGCGGGATACGATGACCGAGAACAAGGTCACGCACGCCACGCTGCCCCCGGTGGCGCTCAGCGTCACCGAGGCGGACGGCGTCCTGCCCGGCGGGACGCTCGTCTCCACCGGTGACGCCCTGTCCCCGTCCCTCGTGCGGACCTGGGCCGAGGGCAGGTCCCTGCTCAACGGCTACGGCCCCACCGAGGTGACCGTCGGCATCTCCATCGGGCGGATCACCGGGCCCGACGACATCAGCATCGGCCGGACGTTCCCCGGCAGCACCGTGCACATCCTCGACGAGCGGCTGGCCGAGGCCGGTCCGGGCGACGAGGGCGAGCTCTACCTGGCGGGGCCGGGACTGGCACGCGGGTATCTGAACCAGGCCGGGCTGACCGCCGCGCGGTTCGTGGCCGACCCGGCCGGTCCGCCGGGCAGCCGGATGTACCGCTCGGGCGACCGGGGCTGGCGCCGCGCGGACGGAGAGCTGTTCTTCGCGGGCCGGGCGGACGACCAGGTGAAACTCCGTGGCTTCCGTATCGAGCTGGGCGAGATCGAGACCCGGCTGGCCGCGCATCCCGTCGTCGACCTCGCCTGTGTCGTGGTGGAGGGCGATCTCGCGACCGCGCGGATCGTGGGCTACGTGACCACGTCGGCGGGCGCGGAGGCCACCGGCGCGGAGTTGCGGGACTACGTGGCCAGGTCGCTGCCGGAGCACATGGTGCCGTACACCGTCATCGTCCTCGACCGCTTTCCCACCACGCCGAACGGCAAGGTCGACCGCACGGCCCTCCGCGAGGCCGGCGCCAGCCCGCCCGAGCCGGAAACGGCGGCCTCCGCCGGCACGGACCTGTACGACCTCGTCAAGCAGATCCTCGCGGTCCCGGAGGCACGGCCCGACGACAACTTCTTCCAGCTCGGCGGGCATTCGGTCCTGGCCACGCTGCTGGCCCGGAGAATCCGCAAGGAGTTCGACGTCGTGATCCCGATGCGGACGATCTTCCAGGCCGCCACGCTGGAGGAACTGGCGGTTCTCGTGGAGGCGGCCGAAGGGCGGACCGGTACGCACCACGAGCCGTGAGGTGTGCGTCGCCGGCCCTCAGTCGTCGGGGATGCCGGCGCCGCTGAGGGCGGGGACGGTGTTCTCCGCGCGGGCGAGGGAGCGGGCCGCGAGGCGGAACTGGCCGAGCCTGTCGAGGATGGTCCGGCCGACCGGGGTGTGGCCCCAGATGCTGATGCCCTGGTGGGTGCTGGGCTCCCAGGTGGACTCGTCGACGACGATCGGGTTCCAGCCGACCTCCCACTCGAAGCCCGAGGGGGTGCGGGCGTAGTAGGACAGCTCCTTGTCGTTGGTGTGCCGGCCGACGGAGAGAGCCATGTCGAAGCCGAGTTCGCGGACACGCTGGTAGCTGCGTGCCAGGTCGTCGAGGGTGGACACCTGGACGTTGAGGTGCTGGACGCGGGTGCGGACCGGGTCGACGGGCAGACCGCGTACGGCGGCGATCGCGATGGAGTGGTGGCGTTCGTTGACGCGCAGGAAGCGGATCCTGAGTCTGACGCCGCTGATGGTCTCGTCGATGTAGTCGGTGAGGCGGGCGTCGAAGACGGTGTCGAAGTAGCCGCGCAGCTGGGCCGGTCTGGTGGACGTGAGCGCGATGTGCCCCATGCCGGAGTCGCCGGTGACGAAGCCGGAGGCCGGCATGCGCAGCGGCTCCGCCGACTTCACCGGGGCGGTGCAGATCTCCTGGGTGATGCCCTTGGGGCCCGGGAAACGCAGGAGTCGTTCGACACCGCGCAGGGCCGCCTCCTCGGCGCTGCCCTCGACGCAGGGGACGCCATGGGCCCGGATGCGGGCCTCGATCCGCTCGAAGCTGCCGTGGTCGTCGACATGCCAGCCGGTGGCCACGACGTCCTCGGCCGGGCCGCGCCGGATCAGGAACCGGCAGTCCTGGTCGTCGAGGCGGAAGCGCATCAGGTCGCGGGAGAGGTCGTCGTGGTGCATGCCGATGGCGTCGGTGCCGAAGCGGCGCCAGTCGGTGAAGCGGTCGGTCTCGATGACGATGTGGCCGAGGTGGACGGCGCCGAAGACGGAAACGGTGGTGTTCATCGGCGGCCCGCCAGGAAGTCGGCGCACAGCCGGTTGAACAGCTCGGCGCGTTCGAACTGCACCCAGTGCCCGGTGTTGGCGACCTCGTACAGATCGCAGTTGGGCATGCGCTCGGCCAGCATCCGGCCGCCGGACGGCCGGTTGACCTTGTCGTCGGCGCCCCACAGCACCAGGGTCGGCACGGGCACCCGGGCCAGGCGGCCGTCGCGGGTGAAGTCCATCCTCCACATGGTGCGCAGGGCATTCGGACCGGAGGGCCGCCGCAGCGGCGGGGATGCGACGACCTCGGGGTCGAGGCTCGCCCGGAAACGTTCCTCGATGACGCTCTCGGGCACGTCGGCGGCATTGAAGACGAGGTGGTTGCGGATGAACTTCTCCAGCTTCGGCCGCGAAGGGCCTTCCCCCGAGTAGTAGTTGAGCAGACTGTTGAGACCCGGAGTGGGCAGGGCACGGGTGGTGCCGACACCACCGGGGCCCATCAGGACCATGCGGTCGACGCGGTCGGGGGTGTCCAGCGCGATGCGCAGGGCGCACGCGCCGCCGTAGGAGTTGCCGACCAAGTGGGCCTTGTCCAGGCCGAGCCGGTCGAGCACACCGCGGATCCCGTCCGCGAGGCAGCCGAACGGGTCTGCGCCGTCGACACCCTTGGTGCTGCGGCCGTAGCCGGGCAGATCGGGGACGACGACCCGGTACTCCTTCGCCAACGGACCGATGTTGCGGGCGTAGTTGGAGACGCCGGAGGCGCCCGGGCCGCCGCCGTGCAGGAGCAGCACGGCCGGGCCGTCACCGGTCTCGGCGACGAAGATCTTCTTGCCGGCCACGTCGAGCAGGGATTCCCGCATCGCCGGCGGTTCGTTCCGCGTGGTCATGGCGCTCCTCACTGGGCCGAGACGGTGGCCGGCCGGGGCGTGGGCGCGAACCCGGCCGGTGGAGGCGGTAGTTGGGCGCCGCGGGGTGCGGCGGCGTAGACGTAGGCGTCGGGGCGCAGGGCGAGGGTGGCCACCCGGTGCTCCTTCGTCCAGCGCAGCAGGACGCCGTCGCTGTCGACGACCGTGCCCCCGGCCGGGCGGGATCCGGCGGGTGTGACGGTGAGCGAGGGGACGCCCAGGCGCTCCCAGGCGGGCTGGGGCACGGGCAGTCCGCCGTGCAGGAGCAGCCAGCGGCCGCCGAGCACGTCGTCCAGGCGGACCCGGTTGCCGTCGGGGCCGGTCACCCAGGGCTGCGGTATCTGACGCCCGGACGCCTTGGTGCGCGCGCGGTCCTGCAGGCCGTCGGCGTAGTGGGCGACGGGTATCCAGTTCGAGTCCTGCAGCCAGTCGGAGGCACCCGGCGCCCGGTTCAGGACGGGAAGCACGGCGTCACGGACAGCCGTGATCGCACGGCGCCGCTCGGTGATGATCCGGCCGACGAACACCGCCCGCCTGGTGACCTCCTTGACGTGCGGCTTGCGCTCGGCCTCGTAGCTGTCGAGCACCGGCTCGGGCAGCTCGCCGCGCAGCACCGCGGCCAGCTTCCAGCAGAGGTTGGCCACGTCCCGCACTCCGGCGGCCATGCCCTGGCCGATCCACGGCGGCATGGCGTGGGCGGCGTCACCCGCGAGGAAGACCCGCCCCGCCCGGAAGCGCGCCGCGAAACGGACGTGATGGCTGTAGACGGTGGCACGCAGGATCCTGATCCGGTCCCGGCCGATGCCGTACCGGGCCACCATCGAGTAGATCGCGTCGTCGGTGGTCAGACGCTTCTCGTCGTCCCCGGGCAGGATCGGGAACTCCCAGCGGTGGTGCCCGAGCGGCGTCGGGCAGTCCACGGCCGGCCGCGCCGGATCGCAGCGGAAGCGCAGCCGGTCGTGATCGGGCCACGGCTTGAGCATCTCGGTGTCGACGACCACCCAGCGGTCCTCGTACGTCCGCCCCTCGTAGCCGACGTTCAGCTGGGCGCGGGTGAGGCTGGAGCCGCCGTCCGCGGCGATGACGTAGGTGGCGCGCAGGCGTCGTACGGAGTCGTCGGCGGTGGAGAGGGCCGTCAGTTCCACGCCGTCGCCGTCCTGGCGCACGCGCAGGCACTCGTGGCGCAGGAGCACCTCGACGTTCGGATAGCGGCCGACTCCGTCGCGCAGGACCTGCTCGAGGGCCGGCTGGTAGATGAACATCTGCGGCGGATGACCGTGGCCGCGCGGGGTGGGGTGAGCGCTGAGGAAGGTGCGGCCCCGGGCGTCGACGAAGTCGAGGGCCCGCTCGGCCAGCATGTCCTCCTTCAGCCGCTCCGCCAGGCCGGTGCGCTGCCAGATCCGTACGACCTCCTCGTCCGTGGAGATCGCCCGCGCGCGGGAGAAGACCTCGGCGTCGCGTTCCAGGACGACGACCCTGAGCCCCATCCCTCCCAGCAGGTTCGCTGCGGTCACCCCCGTGGGGCCGTAACCGATCACCGCCACGTCGTACGTGCTGTCCCCGGCCCTGTCCTCGGCACTGATCCCGGTCACCAGGCCACCTCACTGTCGTCCCTGTTGCGCACGGCTCTTGCTGTAGTGGTCACTCCAATTGGAATGATTGCTACACTAAGGATGGGCGCGGGATAGGGTCAAGTGCCGGGGACGGGAGAAAGGGCACACTCGATGACCAGGCCGCAGACGACGCGCAAGAAGCGTGCGAACGGGGTGGAGTCGCGGCAGCGGATCCTCGACGCCGCGGTGGAGATCGCGGGCGAGCGCGGGTACGAGGGCACGTCGATCGCGGCGGTGAGCGCCAAGTGCGGGCTGCCCGCCAGCTCCATCTACTGGCACTTCAAGGACAAGGACGACCTGATCGCCGCGGTCATCGAGCGCAGCTTCGAGACCTGGCTGACAGCCGTGGAGCTGCCCGGCGAAGCGGCGGGCACACCGCTGGAACGAGTCACCACCATGGCGGCGAACGTGGCCAGGTCACTCGTCGACGCGCCCGACTTCCTGCGCCTCGGCCTGATGCTCGCCCTGGAGCGGCGCCCCACGGAGCCGCGGGGCCGGACCGTGTTCCTCCAGGTCCGCGACATCTCCCGGCTGAAGATCGCCGAAATGATCGAGAGCCTCTTCCCGGACCTGGACGAGGACTCCGTGCACACCCTCACCACCTACGCCGTGGCCGGCGCCGACGGCCTGTTCATCCACCGCGAGATCTCCGGCGACGGCGTCGACCTGGTGGCCATGTTCGAACTGCACGCGCGTGTGATCTTCGACGCGGCCACCCGCATGGCCGCGAGCAGCCCGGCGCGGCCATGAGGCCGGGCGCGGCCGACGGTCCCGGCACCGTGGGCCGCGCGCCCGAGGCGCTGCCTGATCAGGCCCCGGCGAGCCGGGGGAAGAGGACCTCGGCACTGCCGCGGTTGATCGCGTCCAGCCGGCCGGGCTCGAAGCCGTCGTAGCCGTCCAGCATGGAGTCGAGGAGTGCACCGGCCTCCTGCGGGGCGAAGGGGAAGTCGCTGCCGTAGAGGATGTGCCCGGGAGCGGCGAAGGCGAGCAGCGAGGGCAGGGCGGACGGCGTGGAGGACAGCGCGGTGTCGAAGTAGAAGCGCTGCAGATCGGTCAGGATGCCCAGCGGCGTGGTGCCGGGGTTGAACGGGGCGCCGCCGGTGAACCGCCAGGCCGCGTACGGCAGGAAGCCGCCGGCGTGGGAGAGGATCACCTTCATCCGGGTGTACCGGCTCAGCACGCCGCCCAGCGTCATGTGCACAGCGGTCCGGGTGGTGTCGAACGGGAAGTCCAGCAGCGGGCCGGGCATGCCCTCCAACATGGGCATCGGCGGCGCGTCGGGATGGATGAAGACCACCGCGGCGCGGGCGTCCAGCTCGGCCCACAGCGGCTCGAACATCTTGTCGCCGAGGTAGCGGCCCCGCACGTTGGACATCAGCACCACGCCGTCGGCGTGCAGTTCGTCCAGCGCGCGGGCGGCCTCGGCGACGGCGCCGTCCACGTCCGGGAGCGGGAGGGCGGCGAAGAACCCGAAGCGGTCCGGCCGGTCCTTCGCCAGCTCCGCGCTGAAGTCGTTGACACCGCGGGCGATCGCACGGGCCTCGGCGTCGTCACCGAAGTGGGTGCCCGGGGAGCTGACGGACAGGATGCCGGTGGCGATCGACCGGCGATCCATCATCGCGATCGCACTGTCCGCGTCCCACGCCGGGGTGGGCCAGCCGGCGGCCGTCACGCCGTGACGGTCCATCACGTCCCGGTAGGCCTGCGGGATGAGGTGCTGGTGGACGTCGATGCGGTACGGAGAGGGCACGACCTCTCGCCTCCTAATATTTAGGTGGCTAACTATTAGTCTGGTAAGTTACACCTCCGTGAGCAAGAAACACAATGGCGGGCAGGTCACACCGAACGCCGTCGGCGAGGCAGGCGCGGTCGGCGAGGTCGGCGCCGAGGAGATCGCACAGGCGACCGACGCCCTCTTCGTCGCCATGCGACGGGCCCGTTCGGCGGGCGCAGAGCACTTCGGCGGACTCTCCCTGGCCCAGGTCTCGCTGCTCGAACCACTGGCCACGGAGCAGGACATCCCGGTGGGCCGGCTGGCGAGCAGCGCGGACGTCAGCGTCCCGACCGCCACCCGCATGCTGCAGCAACTGGAGACGAAGGGCATCGTGATGCGCCGCCGGTCCCCCGAGGACGAGCGGCGGGTCCTGGTCGGCCTCACCGACGAGGGAGCCGAACTGGTGGCGACCCTGCGGGTCCGGCTGCGGGAGCGCCAGGCCCAGGCCTACGAGGCGTTCACACCGGCCGAGCGCACCCAGCTGGTCACCCTTCTGCGCCGCCTCACCGAACTCGTCTCCGACACCGGCCCGGACTTCCGGCGGTAGCGACTCGGACTGCCGCCGGCGGCAAAGGGAGCCGGGCGCGACGACCGCGACCACGGCACGCACCTCCGCCCACCGAGCCCTGGGAGTGCTGGCTCATGCCGCGCACCGCCCCACCCCGCCCTGCAGATGTCGAAGCGCTCTTCCCCGAGCCGGCCGCGATGCGCCGGACCGCCAACGGGAGGCGGGGGCCTCCCGGGGGGCCACGGCGGCCAGCGGCTACCGCTGCACCGAGGTGACACGCAGGCGGGAGATCCTGGAACGGGCCCGGCGGCGCGATCCACGAACCGGGCCGAACGCCGAGGAACGCGAGGAACTCGCCGGGTTCAAGCGGGCCCGGCACGTACCGTACCTCGCCGACACGGACCCCATCCCCCTGCTCGCCGTGGCCCAGCTGTACCGCCGTGACGTCCCCGACCTGCCCTGGCCCGGGGAGGACGACCTGCTTCAGGTGTTCTGGTGCGGCTTCGAACGGCACGGCGACACCCGCCACGACCTCCATGCACAGCTCCACCGGCGCCACTCCGCGGACGTCGCCGCACCGCCGGCCGGACAGCCGGCCCCCGAGGTCGTCGGCCGCGAAGAACTCGCCCCCCGCGTACTGCACCCCGAGGAGATCGTCGAACACCCCTGCCTCGAAACCCTGCCCCCCCCGATCTGCAGGCTCGCATCGACGCATGGGAAGGACCGGAGGACGACGAAGGCCCGCAGTACATCTACGACTTGTCCACAGCCCCGGCTGGAAGACCGGCGGCCACATCGCCTGGAACCTCACCGGACCACGGCCTCTGCCCTGCGCCACCTGCGGTACGCCACCGAGGTCTCGCCGGGCCGCGGCCGCCTGACCATCGCAGTGTGCCCTCGCGAACGGCGCCATCCGCTCGGCCTCGTCACCCAGTGAATTCCCGCCGACGGGTGTGCGGATTCGACAGGACGGGTACGACCGCCGGCAGTTTGCTGGAATTACAAGACAGGTCGTACCGCCCGGCCGGACTGATCAGCAATTTCCTCCCCTTCCCTCTGGGTCAGGGTGCAGGCGAGCAAATTATTCGGAATGGGAACCTGTTTATTATCGCCGGCGGCTCGGCCGCAGTGGCGTACGCACCGAAACGATCAAGTCGTGCGCCCCACTTGCCCAACCGCGCGCCACAGAAGCCCCGCTGCCAGTCGATCACTGCGCGCAGAACCCGCACCGGCGCCCGGGCGAGCCGCCGGAGCGGGCGGTGGCGTGAAAGCGCCCGTAGGCGGTCACCGGCCGGTGGGGCCGGCCACACAGCTTGAGCACAAATTACATACATCCCTCTCTTCATACTGGCCCCGATGGTCTAGATTGACCGTGCTTCAGCTGTTCGAACACGAGGCGACCGATAATGATCTATAGGTCCGGCGCTGCGGAAAGTCAGCAGTCGCGTCTCCGGCGCCGGACGTGGGGGTGATCAATTCTTGGAGCCCGGGAGTGGGCCTTGGCTGCGGGGAGCAACCGGGGTTTCGACGGGTTCCCACGTACCTCGAGAGTCTGGCGGGACATGCGAGTCCGCTGTCGCCAGGGTGGGTTGATCACATAGCTCTGCACTAGCCGGGATGTCATGCGCGGGGGGCCTCCCGGGGGGCGAAACAGCACGGGAGGCGGGGGCCTCCCGGGGGGCGAAAACAGTGTTAGGCGAACACGTCGAACCACTGGGGACCTTGGGGGGTTCTGTGCGGCAAGGGGGACTAGTCGGCCCGTTTCCGTCTGCGCGCGGGCGTCTGGCGAACGGTGCGTTCAGCCGGCCCACGATCGACTGGGAACAGCGGTACCGCCGTACCGTGATCATCAGCGACACCGTGGCCACCGCGTTCGTGGTGGCGGCGATCGGCAACTTCTTCGGGGCCCGGGACGCGGCCAACTGGCACGAGAAGTGGGGGATTCTCGCCTTCGGCACCGAGCTGCTGGTGCTGGGGGCGTTCGCGGTGAGCCGGGCGTGGGCTCCGGCCGTGCTCGGCCAGGGCGCCGAGGAGTTCCGCCGGCTCGGACGCTCGCTGTTCACGGCGACCGTCGTGCTGGCGCTCGGCGGGATCGCCCTCACCTCGCGCAACATCAAGCTCTGGATCTTCGTCGCGATCCCCGCGATCGCGCTCGTCACCATGACCGCGCGGTATCTGCTCCGCCTCTGTCTGCACAAACAGCGGAAGGAAGGGCAGTGTCTGAGACCGGTGCTCGCTGCCGGAAGCCCGGACACCGTGTGCGACCTGATCACCCGAACCCGCAAGTTCCCGCACATCGGCTGGCAAGTGGCGGCGGTGTGCACGCCGGACGGTCGCGGGCTCGACGGTGACGAACTGGAGGGAGTGCCGGTCGTCGGCCGCCTGGAGGACGTCGCCAAGCACGTCCGCCACGACGGCTACCGCGTCGTCGCGGTCACACCGGACCAGCACTGGACGCCGGACCGGCTGCAGCGGCTGGCCTGGAACCTCGAGGGCAGCGATGCCGAGATGGTCGTGGCCCCGGTGCTGATGGAGGTGGCCGGTCCGCGACTGCACGTCGACGCGGTGCTCGGGATCCCGCTGCTGCGGGTCAGCATGCCGACCTTCACCGGGGGGCGCCGGGTGGTCAAAGGCGTCGTCGACTGGATGGGCGCGGCGCTCCTGGTCCTGCTGTTCGCGCCGCTGATGGTGTTCGTCGGGCTGCTCGTCCTGGTGGACAGTCGCGGTGGGGTGTTCTACCGCCAGCGCAGGGTCGGCAAGGACGGCCGCGAGTTCACCATTCTCAAGTTCCGCACCATGGTCGCCGGGGCCGACCGGGCACGTGCCGAGCTGGCCGGCCGCAACGAGGGCGCCGGCCCGCTGTTCAAGCTCCGCCGGGATCCGCGGGTGACCCGGGTGGGAGCAGTGCTGCGCCGGTACTCGATCGACGAGCTCCCGCAGCTGTTCAACGTGCTCACCGGATCGATGTCGCTCGTCGGTCCGCGGCCTCCGCTACCGGAGGAGTCCGCCGCCTACGGCCCGGACATCCGGCGGCGGCTGCTGGTCAAGCCCGGACTCACCGGCTTGTGGCAGATCAGCGGACGCAGCGACCTGTCGTGGGAGGAGGCGGTCCGGCTGGACCTGCGGTACGTGGAGGACTGGTCGCTCGCCCTGGACACAGTGATCTTGTGGAAGACGCTGCGTGCGGTGCTCTACGGGCAGGGGGCGTACTGATGGGCGGGGGTCGGCGTCCGGCCGGCGCAGGGACCGCAGGCCGGGAGGCCTGCCCTTGGGGGAGGAACGGGTCATGAGAGTCAGCGTTTTCGGGCTCGGCTACGTGGGCTGCGTGTCGGCCGCGTGCCTGGCCAGCATGGGGCACGAGGTCATCGGGGTCGACGTGAACCAGGTGAAGGTCGACCTGGTCAACGACGGCAAGGCCCCGGTGGTCGAGGAACGGATCGGCGAACTCATCGCCGAGGTCGTGCGGACCGGAGCACTGCGCGCCACCGGCGACGTCCGCGAGGCGGTCATGGGCAGTGAGGTGTCGCTGGTCTGCGTGGGCACGCCGTCGGAGCCCAACGGCAGCCTGTGCACCACGTACTTGGAGCGGGTCACCGAGCAGATCGGCGCCGCGCTGGCCGAGCGGGGTGGGCGGCACACCGTCGTGTTCCGCAGCACCATGCTCCCGGGCACCTGTCTGAACCTGCTGGTACCGATCCTGGAGAAGTACGTCGGCGGCACGGCCGGGGTGGACATCGGGGTCGCGGTCAACCCGGAGTTCCTGCGCGAGGGCACGAGCGTGCGGGACTTCTTCGATCCGCCCAAGACCGTCATCGGCGAGCTCGACCCGGCAAGCGGCGACACGGTGAAGGCGCTGTACGACGGCCTGCCCGGCGAGGTGTTCCGGGTACCGGTCCCGACGGCCGAGGCGATCAAATACGCGGACAACGCGTTCCACGGCCTCAAGATCGGCTTCGCGAACGAGCTGGGTGCGGTGTGCCAGGCGCTCGGGGTGGACTCGCACCAGGTGATGGACGTGTTCCTGGCCGACCGCAAACTGAACATCAGCCCCGCCTACCTGCGGCCCGGCTTCGCCTTCGGCGGCTCCTGCCTGCCCAAGGACCTGCGCAGCCTGGTCCACGCGGCGCAGCGGGCCGACGTCTCGGTGCCCATCCTCGCCCACGTGCTGCCCTCCAACTCCGACCATCTGCAGCGCGCGGTGGAGCTGGTCGAGCGCACCGGCAAGCGCCGGGTGGGCCTGTTCGGGCTGTCCTTCAAACCCGGCACCGACGACCTGCGCGAGAGCCCGCTCGTCGAGCTGGCGGAGCGGCTCTTCGGCAAGGGCTACGACCTCAAGATCTACGACGCCAACGTGAGCCTTTCCCGGCTGCTCGGCGCGAACCGCGAGTACGTCGAGACCCGGCTGCCGCACCTCGCGCAGCTGCTCGCGGACTCCGTCCACGAGGTGCTCGAGCACGCCGAGGTGTGCCTGGTCGGGACCAGGGATCCGGCCGTGCTGTCGGCGCTGCCTCACGGTGACGGCCCGGTGATCGTCGACCTCATCCGCCTTCCCGACGCCGAGACGCGCCGGGCCGAACCGGGGTACGTGGGCCTTGCTTGGTGACACATCGTTCGGTGACACGGCCGGCGCCGGCCGGCCGGGCCGGCGCGCGCTGATCCTGGTGGAGAACCTGTCGGTGCCGTTCGACCGGCGGGTGTGGCAGGAGTGCACGACGCTGCGCGACGCGGGCTGGACGGTGCACGTCATCTGTCCTCAGGGAACCAAACGGGACACGGAGCCGGAGGCGGAGATCGACGGGGTGCGGATCCACCGCTACCCGTTGCGCGCGGCCACCGGGGGGCCGGCCGGCTACCTGCGGGAGTACGGGTCGGCGTTGTGGCACACGCTCCGGCTGGCCCGGAAGGTCGGCCCCGTCGACGTGGTCCACGCCTGCAACCCGCCCGACCTGCTGTTCCTGCCGGCACTGTGGCTGAAGCGGCGCGGAGCGCGGTTCGTCTTCGACCAGCACGACCTGGTTCCCGAGCTGTACCTCTCCCGGTTCGACCGCGGCGAGGACCTGCTCTACCGCGGCGTGTGCGCGCTGGAACGGCTGACCTACCGCGCCGCGGACGTCGTGCTCGCCACGAACGAGAGCTACCGGGACACTGCGGTGCGCCGTGGCGGCCGGCGGCCGGAGGACGTCTTCGTGGTGCGCAGCGCACCCGACATCGACCGGTTCCACCCCGTGCCGCCCGAGCCGGAGCTGAAGCGCGGCAAGCCTCATCTGCTGTGCTACCTGGGCGTCATGGGCCCGCAGGACGGCGTCGACTACGCCTTGCGGGCCCTCGCGAAGCTGCGCGACGAGCTCGGGCGGACCGACTGGCACGCGGTGTTCGTCGGCGGCGGCGACACCTTCGACGCGATGGTGGAGCTGTCCCGGCGGCTCGGGCTCTCGGAGCAGGTGCAGTTCACCGGGCGCATTCCGGACGCCGACCTGGTGCGCTACCTGTCCACCGCGGACGTGTGCCTCTCCCCCGACCCGCACAACCCGCTCAACGACGTGTCGACCATGAACAAGGTCCTGGAGTACATGGTGATGGGCCGGCCGGTCGTCTCGTTCGACCTCCGGGAGGCGCGGGTCTCCGCCGGCGACGCCGCCGTGTACGCACCGGCCAACGACGAGGCCGAGTTCGCGAGGCTCGTCGCGCAGCTCATGGACGATCCGGAGAAGCGGGCCCTGATGGGCAAGATCGGCCAGGAGCGGATCAGCGGACCGCTCTCCTGGCGCAACTCCCAGCGAGCGCTGCTCGCCGCCTACGCCACTGCCTGCCGTGACCACGCTCCGGTCCGGGCGGGCGACAAGAACCGTGCAGGGCGGAGGCCGCGCAGTTGAACGACGACACGATACGCCTGGTCACGGTCGGGCGGATCATCCGCCGGCGCTGGCGGCTCCTCACCATCCTCGCCCTGGTGGGTGGGCTCGCCGGCTACGGCACCTCTCTGCTGTTCCCACCGCGCTACACGACATCGGCATCGGTACTGCTGCCGGGCGCGTGGGAGGAGCGCGAGCTGCTCACGCAGCAGGAGATCGCGACCAGTTCGGTGGTGGTCGACCGCGCGGCCGCCACGCTCCACTGGCCCGGAACCAGCGGCAGCGAGCTGCGGGACCAGGTGAGCGCCACGGCCGCCGACGGGAACATCATCAAGATCTCGGGCACGGCCGACACCCCGGAGCGCGCACAGCAGCTCTCCGACCAGGTGGCTCAGCAGTTCGTCACGTTCGCCGCACGGGTCGCGGACGGCAACACCGACCCCGAGGCGGCCGAACAGCTCGAGGCCCTGCGGCAGTCGGTGGTGCAGACCAACCGCCGTATCACCGACCTGGCCGACGCGGCAGATCCGGGGCGGACCGTGGAGAGCGTCCAGTCCCGCACCGAACTGGAGAAGCTGCGCACCTCGCTGCAGGAGGCCCTCAACAAGCTGGACCAGGCCGCCCCGGCCGCCAACAAGGCCAGCATGGT
This sequence comes from Streptomyces sp. NPDC044064, assembly GCF_056434245.1. Classification (NCBI taxonomy): domain Bacteria; kingdom Bacillati; phylum Actinomycetota; class Actinomycetes; order Kitasatosporales; family Streptomycetaceae; genus Streptomyces; species Streptomyces sp. NPDC044064. The sequence goes on along the minus strand of NZ_JBWKFN010000044.1, from coordinate 42,913 downwards.
CGTCATGGGGCCGGCCGCCCGGCCGACCGGCGAGGCACCGCCGACGAGACTGCAGCTGATCGTCGGCGGGGCGCTGCTGTTCTTCCTGCTCGCCGTCATCGGCCATCTCACCGCCGCGCGGATGAGCCGTCGGCTGCGCAGCGAACCGGAGATCGCCGCGGCGCTGGGCTCGACGCTGCTCGGCACCGTCGACGTACCGGGTGAACGCTCCGCGCACCGCTCGCAGGGCCGTGGCCCACGGGCCCGGATCCGCCGGCTGCTGGGCACCGACATCCGGTGGGACCTGCCCACCCCGCAGACGTCCGGCGACGAGGCCGGTCTGCAGATCCGCTACCGGCGGGTGTGCGCCCGCCTCCGGGACCAACTGCCCTCCTCGCGGCGGCTGCTGGTCGTGGTCCCGGACGGCGACGAGATCGCCCGCCGGGCCGCAGGGCAGCTCGTCGCCGCGGCCGGGAGCGATCCGGTGCTGCGGATGGTGGAGGTCCCGGTGTCCCAGCCGCTGGTGCCGGACCGCGACGAGGAGTCCGGTGCCCTGGTCGTGCTCAGCGCGGGCAGCTGGACCGCGGTCGAGCTCGCCGGCATCGCCGAGGCGTGTGCGGACGCCGAGCACGAGGTCGTCGGCATCGTCCTCGCGAGCCCGGTCCGGGCCCGTGCGACGCAGTCCGCCGGCCGTCCCCGGGAGACCGGTACGCCGGTCCTCGCGGTGGGCGACAAGGTGAAGGGAAGTTCAGGGTGACGACGAGTACGACGTCGGAGTCGTCGGCCGCCGCTCCGCTGCTGGACCTGCAGGCGCTGGTGGTGGCGGTGCGCCGGCGCCGCCGCCTCTGGTGCTCCACGGCTCTGCTGGGCCTGCTCCTCGGCGCGGCGATGGCAATCCTGATGCCGCCGCCTCCGGCCGCCGTGGCCAAGGTGCTGGTCGCGCATCAGGAGGACCAGCCGAACGACCCCGGAACGCTGATCCGCACCGACGTCGGGCTGCTGCAGACCACGCGGATCGCCGCCGCAGCCCTGCAGTCCGTCAAGTCCCCCGAGAAACCGGAGGACTTCTTGAAGGACTACAGTGCCGTCGGCCTGACCAACAATCTGATGCAGATCACCGTGACGGGTGACAGCGACGCGGAGGCGGTGGCCCGCGCCAAGGCGCTGGCCGATGCGTTCGTCGCGGACCACGTGAGGCGGATACAGGAAGCCGCGAACGCCGAGGCCAAGGCCCTGCTCGACCAGCGTGACCGGCTGCAGGGCGAACTCGCCCAGGTCAACAAGGCGATCGGCGACGGATCGACGGGGAGCGGGCCGAAGGCGTCGGCGGACCTGGAGTCGCTCTTCGCCCGCAGGGCCGAGCTCACCTCGCGGATCTCCGATTTCGGCCAGCGCGCCGCGGAGGCGCGCATCGGCACGCCCCAGCTCATCGCCGGCACACAGGTCGTGGACGCCCCGCGCGCGGTGCGGCACTCCCTGCCCAGGACCGCTGCGACGAACTCAGCGATCGGGCTCGTCCTCGGGCTCGTCCTCGGACTCGCGGTGGCCGCGGTCGGCACGGTGGTGGCGGACCGCCCCGTGCTGCGCCGGGAGATCGCGGCGAACCTCGGCGCCTCCGTCATCGCGGAACTGCCCCGCCGGTCGGGCAGGCTCTGGCCGCGCCGACGGATCCGGACGGCACGCGAACGGCTCACCACGTCCCTGGCCCGCACCGTGCGCGGCTGTGCGGACCCCGTGTCGCTGCTCGAGCTGGGCTGTGCGCGCAGCACGAGCGCGCTCGCCCTGGATGTGGCCAGGGCACTGGCGGCGGACGGGCCCGTGGCCGTCATCGACGGCCTGCCCGGCCCGCAGCTGGCCAGGCGCCGCCCGAAGCCGGGCGACCCGACCGTGGTCAGCGGCGCGCGTGCCGCGTCCGTGCCGCACCAGGAACGCCGGCTCGGCGTCGGCTCGGTGGCGCCCGGCACCGCGTGGACCGACCTGCAGTACCTCGGCACCCAGACCGTGCTCGTCGTACGGGCCGGACACGGCAGCGCCGCATGGCTGCACACCGTGGCGCGGCAGCTCGCGGACCAGAGCATCCCGGTGATCGGTGTGGTGCTGATCGACCCCGATCCGCGTGACCGGTCCGACGGCACGCTGTGGGACGGCCTGCACACCGCGCTGCGCGGCCAGAGCGAGCGGCTGGCCCGGCAGAGCGGGTCGGGCCGGCGGCGAAGGGAGCGGCTGCCGATGTGGGCGGACCGGGTCCCGGACAGCGACCAGGAGGCGCGGTAGGACATGTGTGGCATCGCAGGCACTTACCGATGGCCGGACGGGAAGGCCGTGACCGACCGGCTCACCGATACCCTCGCCCATCGCGGTCCGGACGGGGCGGGCCGCTACAGCCACTCCGCCGGTGACGGCGAAGTACACCTCGGGCACCGTCGGCTGGCCATCATCGACCTGTCCGAGACCGGCGCCCAGCCGATGGTCTCGGGCGGCCTCGTCCTGACGTACAACGGCGAGCTGTACAACGCGCCCGAGCTGCGTGCCGAGCTGTCGGCCGCCGGGGTGCGCTTCCGCGGTACCTCGGACACCGAGGTGCTGCTGGAGGCCTGGCGGCGCTGGGGCACGGACTGCCTGCCCCGGCTGCGCGGCATGTTCGCGTTCGGGATCTTCGACGAGCGCACCGGTGACCTGGTGCTCGCCCGCGACCAGCTCGGCATCAAGCCGCTGTTCCTGCTCCGGCGCGGTGAGGGTCTGGTGTTCGCCTCCGAGCTCAAGGCGCTCGCCGCCGTGACCGGCGGGTCGCTGCAGGTGGACCATGCGGCGCTGGTGGCCTCGCTGCTGTACTACTGGGTGCCGGACTCACGGTGCGCGTTCCGCGAGGCGGAGAAGCTGCCGCCCGGGAGCTGGCTCCGGATCCGGCCCGACGGCCGGACGGAGCGCGGCCGGTACTGGCACCTGAAGGACGTCGCGGCCGAGGGCCGGGAGCGGGCCCGGGCCGGCGAGCAGCCGGACATCGCCGCCGTCGTCGAGGAGTCGACCCGGCGCCACCTGCTCTCCGACGTACCCGTTGCGACCTTCCTGTCCGGCGGTCTGGACTCCAGCTACCTGACCGCGCTGGCGGCCCGCGAACGGCCCGGGATCTCCGCCTACACGATCGGGTTCCGCGCCGAGGACGCCAGGTTCGAGGCGATGCCGGACGACCTGCGCTACGCCCGGCAGGTGGCCGGGCGGTTCGGTGTCGACCTGCATGAGATCGAGATCGCTCCGAATGTGCTCGACCTGCTGCCGCGGATGACGTACCACCTGGACGAGCCGATCGGTGACCCCGCGGCGATCAACACGTTCCTGATCTGCTCGGCCGCCCGGGAGGCCGGGGTCAAGGTGATGCTCTCGGGGATGGGTGCCGACGAGCTGTTCGCCGGTTACCGCAAGCACCTGGCCAACCTGATCGCGCTGCGCTACCAGCGCGTCCCGCGGCCCCTGCGGCGCGGCCTGTCCAGGGCCGTGGACCGGCTCCCGGTCGCCACGGCCCGCCGGGGGTACCGGTCGGTGCGCTTCGCGAAGCGGTTCCTCTCCTTCGCCGATCTGCCGGAGGAGACCGCGTTCCGGCGCAGCTACACCATGTACGACCAGGACGAGCTGCTCGCCCTGGTCGACCCGGACCTGGCCCCGGCGGTCGAGGACGTGCTGAGCGAGCATGCGGACGTCTACCAGGACAACGACCTCGACGACTTCGTCAACCGCATGTGCCTGGGCGACGCCCGGATGTTCCTGCCGGGCCTGAACCTCGCTTACACGGACCGGTCGAGCATGGCCGCGTCGACCGAGGTGCGGGTGCCGTACGTGGACGTCGACGTGGTCAGGGCGGCGTTCACCGTGCCCGGTGACCGCAAGATCGTCGGCCGGCAGGGCAAGGCCGTCCTCAAGGAGGCGGCCGCCTCGGTCCTGCCGCGGGAGATCGTGTACCGGCCCAAGGGCCTGTTCAGCGCCCCGCTGCGCGCCTGGATGAGCCGGGATCTGGCACCGCTGGTGCGCGAGGTGATCCACGACGGCGAGCTCGTCCGTTCCGGGCTCCTGCGCCGCGACGCGCTGGCGCGGCTGGCCGCCGAGGACGCCGCCGGGCACCGGGACTACTCCAAACATCTGTGGCATGTGCTGACCCTCGAGTACTGGTACCGCGGCGCGACCTCCGGGCCAGGCCGGAACGCTCGCTCGGCGGCGTAGAAGACGGCTCAGAAACAAGGGGACTTCGTTGAAGCAGGTTGTGCAGAACTACAAGAGCGGCGAGCTGGCGGTGCTCGACGTGCCGGTACCGGGGTGCAAGCCGGGCGGTGTGCTGGTCCGCAGCGCCTACTCGCTGATATCCACCGGGACCGAGCTCATGAAGGTGTCCGAGGCCGGCATGTCGATGCTGGGCAAGGCCCGCTCCCGGCCGGACCAGGTGGCCAAGGTCATGCAGAGCGTGGCCACCAACGGGGTGCCCGCCACCTACCGCAAGGTGATGGGCAAGCTGGACTCCTACACGCCGCTGGGCTACTCGCTGTGCGGGGTGGTCGAGCAGGTCGGCGCCGGGATCGACGACGTGAAGGCCGGCGACCTCGTGGCCTGCGCGGGCAACGAGCACGCCCTGCACGCCGAGCTGAACTGGGTACCGAAGAACCTCTACGCCCCCGTGCCGGACGGCCTCGCGCCGCGGCACGCGGCCTTCGGCACCGTCGGGTCGATCGCGTTGCAGGGCGTCCGCCAGGGCGAGCCGCAGCTCGGCGAAGTGGCGCTGGTCATCGGCCTCGGGCTGATCGGGCAGCTGGTGGTGCAGCTGCTGGCCGCCTCGGGAGTCCGGGTCGTCGGGGCCGACCCCGACCCGGTGCGCTGCGAGCTGGCCGAGCGCCTGGGCGCGGCGGCCTGCGGCGATCCCTCCTCCGCTGCCGTGGAGACCGCCGTCGCCGAACTCACCGGCGGCCACGGTGTAGACCAGGTGTACCTGGCCGCCGGCGGCGGCAGCAACCAGCCCGTCGAGCTGGCCGCCCGGCTCTGCCGGGACCGGGGCCGCGTCGTCGACATCGGCAAGTGCCGCCTGGACCTGCCGTGGAACGCGTACTACGAGAAGGAGCTCGACGTCCGGTTCTCCCGCAGTTACGGCCCCGGGCGCTACGACCCGGAGTACGAGCTGGAGGGGCGGGACTACCCGATCGGCTACGTCCGCTGGACCGAGCGCCGCAACCTGGCCTGCTTCCTCGACCTCGTCGCCCGCGGCGGCGTCGACGTGGACCCCCTGGTCTCCCACATCGCCGACTTCGACGACGCCGTCGAGACGTACCGGCGTCTGAAGGACGGCGACCTGAAGGCCGTGGCCGTGCTGTTCCGGTACCCCGAACACGCGGCCGAGGCGGAGCCTCCGGCGGTGGCCGTGCCCGCGGTGAAGCGACACAGCGGCGGAGCGTCCACCCCGGTCCGGGCCGCCAGGACGCCGGTGCGGCTGGCGTTCGTCGGGGCGGGGAACTACGCGACGTCGATGCTGCTGCCGCACCTGGCACAGCGCGACGGCGTCGAGCTGTCGACGGTCGTCACCACGACGGCGCTGTCCGCGGCCAACGCGCAGCGGAAGTTCGGCTTCGCCGAGGCGACCACCGATCTCGACGCCGTGCTCGGCGACAAGACCATCGACGCGGTGTTCGTGGTCACCCGGCACAGCTCGCACGCCGAACTGACCCGAAAGGCGCTGCTGGCCGGCAAGACGGTGTTCGTGGAGAAGCCGCTGGCGCTCACCGAGGACGAGCTGGCCGGCGTGCTCGCGGCGGTGGAGGAGTCCGGCAACGACCGGCTGCAGGTGGGCTTCAACCGCCGGTTCGCCCCGCTGCTGCAGGAGGCCAGGAAGCAGTTCGGCGCCCGGACCGGTCCGGCGAGCCTGCGCTACCTGGTCAACGCGGGCCGGCTGGCGCACGGCAGCTGGTACCTCCAACAGGGCACCGAGGGCTCGCGGTTCGCCGGCGAGGGCGGTCACTTCATCGACACGGCCGGCTGGCTGCTCGATGCCGATCCGGTCTCGGTGTACGCGGTCGCCACGTCGGGCAACGAGGATCTGCAGGCCGTGCTGCGCTACCCGGACGGGTCCACCGCCACCATCAGCTACGTCACCACCGGCGCGCCCGGCTTCCCCAAGGAGACGCTGGACCTTGTCGCGGACGGCAAGGTGCTGCGGCTGGACGACTTCGTCCGTGCCTCGGTGCACGCCCGCAAGCGGTGGGTCAGTTCGCGGCTGCCCAAGGCCCGGGACAAGGGCCAGTCCGCCGAACTGGCCGCGTTCATCAAGGCCGTGCGGACCGGCGGCCCGATGCCGGTGCCGCTGGAGTCGCTGGTCGCCACCACGGCTGCGACCCTCGCCGTGCAGGCCGGTCTGGCCGGCGGCGCGCCGGTGACGCTGGCGAGGGCGCTGTGACCATGAGCCCGGGCTGGTACCTGCGGCGGCTGTCCCGGATGGGGCCGCGGGAGGTCGGCGGCCGGGTCGGCGACGCGGTGCGCAGGCGGCGGTGGCGGTCGGTGCGGCCGGACTGCCCGAGCGTGACCGGCGCCCGGTTCACCGCCGTACTGCCCGCAGGGACGATCGCCGCCGTGCCGCCGGACGCCGCGAAACGCCTCATCGCCGAGGCGGACCGGCTGATGGCCGGGCACGCCGGGTACTTCGGGGTGGACCGCGACGACCTGGCCGACCCGGACTGGTGGTACGACCCGAAGACCGGGCGCCGGGCTCCGTGGGGCTACGCCTTCGACGTGCCGTACCGGAACGAGGACGCGGTCGGGGACATCAAGCAGATCTGGGAGCTGTCCCGGCATCAGTACCTCACCCGGCTCGCCGCCGCCTACGCGATCACCGGGGACGTGCGGTACGCCGAGCGGGTGGCCGAGCACCTGCGGTCGTGGTGGGCGGGCAACGCGCCGCTGCGCGGAGTGCACTGGACCAGCGGCATCGAGCTGGGGATCCGGCTGCTGTCCTGGGTGTGGATCCGCCGGCTGCTCGACGGCTGGCCGGGCGCGGCCGCGCTGTTCGAGGAAAACCCTGTGGCACACCGCCAGATCTGGCACCACCAGCGCTGGCTGGCCGCCTTCCCCAGCCGGGGGTCCTCGGCGAACAACCACATCATCGCCGAGGCCGCCGGGCAGTTCGCCGCGGCCTGCGCGTTCGCATGGTTCCCCTCCTCGGCGCGCCTGCGAGCCGACGCGCTCAAGTCGCTGGAGCGGCATCTGCGCGACAACACCTTCGAGTCCGGTCTCAACCGCGAGCTGGCCACCGAGTATCACGGCCTCGTGCTGGAGCTGGGCCTCGCCGCGGTGGCCGAGGCGGATGCCGCGGGCGTGCCGGTTCCCGCGTCGATCCGGCTGGTGCTGCTGCGGATGACCGACGCGCTCGCGGCCGTCGTGGACGGCCGGCTACGGCCGCCGCGCCAGGGGGACGCGGACGACGGACACGGTCTGGTCGTGGACGGCGCGGGCACCGACCGCTGGGCCTCGCTGCTGGCCACCGGGGACGCCGTGTTCGGCCGGCTCGGCTGGTGGCCGGAGGTGACCGGCACCGATGTGCGCACGCCGCTGCTGGCCGCGCTCATCCGGCCCACGGCACCGGCGGTGTCCCGTCCGGCAGGCCGACCGGACCATTTCGCCGACGCGGGCATGACCATCCTGCGTGGTCCGGCGGAGATCTGGTGCCGCTGCGACGGCGGTCCGCACGGGTTCCTGTCCATCGCCGCGCATGCTCACGCGGACGCGCTGTCGGTGGAGGTCCGGCACGACGGGGTCGACGTGCTCGCCGACCCGGGGACGTTCTGCTACCACGGGCAGCCCGAGTGGCGGCAGTACTTCCGGTCGACCCTCGGCCACAACACCCTGCAACTGGACGGCGGTGACCAGTCCGTCTCCGGCGGCCCGTTCCTGTGGACCCGGCATGCCCGCACCCGCGTCCTGGTCGCGGACACTTCCGGCGCCTCCGACGGAGGAACGGCCCGTTGGTGCGCCGAGCACGACGGTTACCAGCACTCCGTGCACCGCCGCCGGGTGGAACTGACGGCCGCGAGCCAGGAGCTGACGGTGGTCGACGAGGTGCGCGGCCCGCGCCGGGCCGTGCAGCTGGCGTTCCACCTCGGCCCGGCGATCGCCGCGGACCTGGTGGGGAACCGGGCACAGCTCAGCTGGACCCGGGACGGCGACGACCGCTCCGCGGCGCTCGACCTGCCCGGGCAGCTGAGCTGGCGGGCGCATCGCGGCGAGAGCGACCCGCCACTGGGCTGGTACTCCGCCGGCTTCGGACGCAAGGAACCCGCCACCACGCTGGTCGGCACCGGCTTCGCCGACGGCACGGAGGAGTTCACCACCGTGCTCAGGTTCCGCGGCTAGGGGGCTCTGGTGGATCTCCGTGGAAGCAGGAGCGCCCGCCGCGACGGGGGTCCCCCCTGCCCGAGCGAAGCCGCGAGCTCGGGGGAGGCCGAGAGCTTGAGGGAGGCCGATGACCGCAGCCGGCGCAACGCCCTTGCGGCAGTGGGGGAACGTGCCGGACGTCGCGACGCCGCGGAGATCCCTCGGCAGCCCCCGGGCGGAGGACGCCCGGGAATCAGGCGGCGGCACTGGGCGTGGCCGGCGGCACCGATGGTGCTGGTCCTGCTGGCGGCGACCGGCTGTGAGAACACGGCGAGCGCACGGCCGAAGCCGACCGCTGTGCGGTCCACACCCCTGGCCCGGATGTGCGCCGAGCCCGCGGCCGGGCCGGCGAAGGCGCCGGCCGGCGCGGTGACCGTCGATCCCGCGGTGGCCGGTGACCTCGCTGCGAAGACCAGGAACAGCCCTCCGCACACCACGTTCTGGCTCCGACCGGGCAGGCACAGGCTCGAGCCGAACCGCTACGCCCAGGTCATCCCCAAGGAAGGGGACAGCTACCTCGGCGCGCCGGGCGCGGTGCTCGACGGCCGGAAGACCAACCAGTACGCGTTCGGCGGCACCGCCCGCAACGTCACCATCCGCTACCTGACCGTCCAGGGTTTCGTCGCGCCGCAGAACGAGGGCGTGGTCAACCATGACTCGGCCGACGGGTGGGTGATAGAGCACGCGACGATCCAGAACAACTCCGGCGCCGGGCTGATGGCCGGTGCCCGCCAGCAGGTCCGCGCCAGCTGTCTGCGCGGCAACGGCCAGTACGGCATGAACGCCTACAAGGCCACCGGCCGGATCAGCGGCCTGGTGGTCGAGGGCAACGAGATCGTGGGCAACAACAAGGACGACTGGGAGCGGCGGCGGCCGGGCTGCGGCTGCACCGGGGGCGTCAAGTTCTGGGCCGTCGACGGCGCCGACGTACGTGGCAACTGGGTGCACGACAACCGCGGAACAGGGTTGTGGGCGGACACCAACAACAACGACTTCCGCATCGAGGACAACCTGCTCGAGGCCAACGACGGTGCCGCGCTGATCTACGAGACCAGCTACAACGCGGTCATCCGGAAGAACACGATCCGGCGGAACAACTGGGTCGAGGGCCGCAGGTACGCCGACCGGGGCGACAGCTTCCCGTTCGCGACCGTCTACCTGTCCGAGTCCGGCGGCGAGCCGCGGATCCGGGCCCGCACGGACAAGATCGAGATCTACCGGAACGTGCTGGAGAACAACTGGTCCGGGATCACCCTGTGGGAGAACGCCGACCGGTTCTGCAACAGCCCGGCCAACACCTCCTCCGGTGACTGCACTTTGCTGGTGAAGAACACCAAGCGCTGCGCACGGCCGGCGATCGCCAGCGCACCGCTCTACGCCGACTGCCGGTGGCGGACCCAGCGGGTGGACATCCACAACAACCGCTTCGTGCTGGACAAGTCCGTCGTCGACTGCACGGTGAAGTGCGACCGCATGGCGGTGCTGGCCAACTACGGCACCTATCCGGACTGGTCGCCGTACCAGGGCGAGCGGGTGGCCGAGGCGATCACCCTCAAGCAGCACAACCGCTGGCACGACAACGTCTACGTCGGACCATGGAAGTTCATCGCCCACGACCCGAGCCGGATCCTCGACTACGGGCAGTGGCAGGGCATGCCGTACCAGCAGGACGCGGGCAGCACCTTCCGCGCACCGGACGGTGATTGAGATGAGCGCGAACCACACGCCGAAGATCGTCGGGACGGTCTGGGGGCTGCTGGTCCTCAACACGCTCGGCTCCGCCGGGGCGAAGACCATCGTCCCGCTCCCCCGCTCCCTCATCCAGATGGTCACGATGGGCGCGCTGGTCACCGCGTTCGCCCTGGCGCTCGCGGTCAACCTCCGGCTGCGCCTGCGGGCCAGCGCCTACCTGTTCCTGCTCACCCTGCTGCTGGTGATGAGCGTGATCTCCAGCTCGCACCTGGAGTCGGGGTTCGGGGCTCTGTTCCGCTGCTTCCGGCTGACCCTGTTCGTCGGCACGCTGTGGCTGCTGAGCCGCTGGTGGGACGGCGGCACTACGTTCGTCCGGCATCACATCCGGATGTACCTGGCGGTGCTCGGGACGGTGGCCGCAGGTCTGGTCGCCTCACCGGGCGCGGCCCTGCCCGACCTCTACGGCGGGCGGCTGGTCGGCGCGCTCTGGCCGCTGACCCCGCCGCAGATCGGACAGTACGCGGCGGTGATCATCGGGCTGACCGTGCTGCTCCTGCTCGACCGCCGGACCGACGGGACCAGCGCGGCGGTGGTCATCGTGCCGTCGCTCGTCCTGCTCGCCCTGACCCACACCCGCACGGCCACGCTCGGCCTGCTCCTCGGGCTGGCGCTGGCGATCGGCTCGCTCATGCTGACCAGCGGCGCCGCCCGCCGGTTCTTCACCCGGGCGGTGGCGATCGCCGCGGTGGCAGCGGTGGGGTTCGCCTCCGCGCTGCAGACGTGGTTCCTGCGCGGGCAGAGCCAGGAGAACTTCTCCAGCCTCACCGGCCGGGCCAAGGTCTGGCACGCTCTGCTGACCGCACCCCGGACGACCACCGAGTACCTGTTCGGCGTGGGCCTGGGCGACAAGTCGTTCGACGGGCTGCCGATCGACAACAGCTGGCTGGCCGTCTACAACGAGCAGGGTGTGATCGGCGTCGGTCTGGTGGCGGCGTTCATCGTCGTGCTGGGCGGCGTCGCGCTGCTGCGGCCGCCGTCGCTCTCGCGCGCCTGCGCGATCTTCCTGATCAGCTACTGCGCGATCGCGTCGTACACCGAGGCCGGGCTGGGCGACGCCTCCCCGTATCTGCTGCATCTGGCCGTGGCCGCCTCGCTGCTGGCGACGCCCGCGCCGGCCGCTCCCTTCCCGGCACCCGAAGTCCCCCGACGGCGCGTCCCGCGCTGGGCCCAGAGAACGGAGGTGGGCTGAGCATGCAGGTCCTCGTGGTGCACAACCGCTACGCCTCGGCGCAGCCGAGCGGGGAGAACAAGGTCGTCGACCAGGAGGTGGCGCTGCTGCGCGGGGCCGGCCACCGGGTCGAGCTGTTCGAGCGGCGCAGCGACGACATCGGCGCCCTGTCCCTGCCGGCCAAGGCCGCGCTGCCGTTGCGGGTGCCGTGGAACCGGGCGGTCCGCAGGGAGCTCGCGGCGAAGCTCCGCGCCGAGCGGCCGGACGTGGTGCACGTCCACAACGTGTTCCCGCTGCTGTCGCCCGCGGTGCTGGCCGCCTGCGCCGACGCGGGCGTGCCCGCCGTCGCCACCCTGCACAACTACACCCAGGTCTGCCCGCCCGGCACATTGCAGCGGGACGGCCGGCCGTGCACCGAGTGCGTCGGCTCCACGCCGCTGCCCGCGGTCCGGCACGGCTGCTACCGCGGCTCCCGGCTGGCGACCGTGCCGCTCGCGGTCAGCCTGTCGGCCAACCGGCGGCGGTGGTGGTCCGGCGTGGAGCGCTTCTTCTGCATCTCGGCGGCGCAGCGCGAGGTCCTGGTGGGGGCCGGCATGCCGGCCGAACTCCTGGCGGTGAAGCACAACTTCGTGCCCGAACCGGGTGTCGTCCGGGCGGGCGCCGGCGAGCATCTGCTCTATCTCGGCCGGCTCGCGGAGGCCAAGGGCGTACGGCTGCTCATGACTGCATGGGACGAGATCGCCTCCGGCGGCGGGATCGGTGTGCCGCTCATGATCGCCGGCACGGGGCCCCTGGAGCCGGACGTGGCCGCCTGGGCCGCGGGCCGGGACGACGTGCGCTACGTCGGCCTGTACGACCAGGAGGAGTGCCGGCGGGCCGTCGCACGGTCGGTGGCCGTGGTGGCTCCCTCCACCTGGCTGGAGGCGTTCGGCCTGGTGGTCGTGGAGGCGATGGCGGCGGGGGTCCCGGCCGTCGCCGCCGGTCACGGGGCCTTCGTGGAACTCGTCGAGGACGGGGTGACCGGGCTGCGGCACCTGCCGGGCGATCCCGGCTCGCTCGCGTCCTGTCTGCGCCGGATCACGGCCGATCCGGACCGCAACCGGGAGATGGGACAGGCGGCCCGGCGCCGGTACGAGCAGGACTTCAGCCCGGCCGTCGGGCTGGAGCGCCTGGTGGAGGGGTACCGCACCGCGATCGCGGGACGGTCAGTACTGGCTCGCGGCGGGGACACCCGCGCGAGCAGGGGGGATGGGGGCAGTAGATGACACGATGCCGACTCTGCGGCTCGGAAGCGATGGCCAGCGTCGTCGATCTTGGGGCGACGCCACCCTGTGAGAGCTTTCTCGCCGCGGACCAACTGGATCGGCCGGAGCCGGCGTACCCGCTGCACCTGCGGGTCTGCACCGACTGCTGGCTCGCGCAGATCCCGCCGCTGATCACGCCGGAGGAGACGTTCAGCGAGTACGCGTACTTCTCCTCCTTCTCGACCTCCTGGGTGGAGCACGCGCGCGCCTTCGTCGACAGCGCCGCGACGCGGCTGGGTCTCGGCGGCGACTCCTTCGTGGTGGAGGTCGCGAGCAACGACGGGTATCTGCTGAAGCACGTGGTGGATCGGGGGATCCGCTGCCTGGGCATCGAGCCCTCGGTGAACGTCGGCGCCGCGGCGCGGGACGCGGGTGTGCCCACGCTGACGGCGTTCCTGGACCCGGCCACCGGCGGCGACGTCCGTGCCGAGCACGGACCGGCGGACCTGGTCGTGGCCAACAACGTGTACGCGCACATCCCCGACGTGGTCGGGTTCACGCAGGGGCTGCGCGCCCTGGTCGCCGACGACGGCTGGGTCTCCATCGAGGTGCAGCACCTGCTGACCCTGATCGAGGAGAACCAGTACGACACGATCTACCACGAGCACTTCCAGTACTACACGGTCGCGTCCGCGATCCGGGCGCTGGCGAGCGGCGGACTCGCGCTCGTGGACGTCGAGCTGCTGCCCACGCACGGCGGCTCCATCCGGCTGTGGGCCCGGCCGGCCGAGGTGGCCGGGGAGCCGTCCGATGGGGTATCCCCTGCTCGAGCGGAGCCGAGAGCTTGGGGAAAGGTGGCCGAGGTGCTGGACCGGGAGAAGGCCGCCGGGCTGCAGGAGCTGTCCGGGTACACCGAGTTCTCCGCCCGGGTGGCCAAGGTGCGCCGGGACCTGCTGCGGTTCCTCATCGAGGCGGCCGAGCGCGGCGAGACGGTCGTCGGCTACGGCGCCCCGGGCAAGGGCAACACCCTGCTCAACCACTGCGGCATCCGGCCCGACCTGCTCCCGTACACGGTCGACCGCAACCCCTACAAGCACGGCAGGTTCACCCCGGGCACCCGCATCCCGATCCTGCCGCCCGAGCAGATAGCCGCCGACAGACCGGACTACGTCCTCGTCCTGCCCTGGAACCTCCGGGCCGAGCTGGTCGAGCAGTTGTCCTTCGTGCACGACTGGGGCGGCCGGCTGGTCTTCCCCGTCCCGGAACTGAGCATCGTCGAGGTGGGGTCATGAAGGTCGTTCTGTTCTGCGGCGGTTACGGGATGCGGATGCGCAGCGGTGCCTCCGACGACGTCCCCAAGCCCATGGCGATGGTCGGCCCGCGCCCGCTGATCTGGCACGTCATGCGCTACTACGCGCACTTCGGGCACACGGAGTTCATCCTGTGTCTCGGGTACGGGGCTCACCACATCAAGAACTTCTTCCTCAACTACGAGGAGACGACGTCCAACGACTTCGTGCTGCGGGGCGGGCGGACCGAGCTGCTGTCCACCGACATCGCCGACTGGACGATCACGTTCGCGCAGACCGGCATCGAGTCACCGATCGGGGAGCGGCTGCGCCGGGTACGGCACCACCTGGACGGCGACGAGATGTTCCTCGCCAACTACGCCGACGTGCTCACCGACGCCCCGCTGCCGGAGATGATCGACCGGTTCGCCCGGCGTGACGCCGGGGCGTCGATGATGGTGGTGCCGCCGCAGTCGTCGTTCCACTGCGTGGAGCTGGGCGAGGACGGCCTGGTGGGGGGCATCACCGCGGTGAGCGAACTGCCGCTGTGGGAGAACGGCGGCTACTTCGTGCTCCGCCAGGAGATCTTCGACCACATACCGGAGAACGGGGACCTGGTCGCCGACGGATGTGCCCAACTGGCCAAGCGCGGGCGGCTGGTGGCACATCAGCACCGTGGCTTCTGGAAGCCGACCGACACCGTGAAGGAGCGGGCCGCGCTCGACGACGCCTACGCCCGGGGCGAGCGCCCGTGGGCCGTGTGGGAACAGGACGGCGTGGGAGCCGGCGCCGGGGCGCGAGCGTGATCCGGCTCGGGGCCGGGCCCCTGGACCGGATCGTCGCGGTGGGCGCGCACTGCGACGACATCGCCATCGGCGCCGGCGGCACACTGCTGACGCTGTGCCTCGCACGGCCGGGTATCCGCGTCGACGCGCTGGTGCTCTCCGGCGGTGGCAGCGAGCGGGAGCGGGAGGAGCAGGCCGCGCTCGCCGCCTTCTGCCCGGGTGCCGACCTGCGGCTGACCGTGCTCAAGCTGCCGGACGGCCGGCTGCCCGCGTACTGGGACGAGGCGAAGGCCGCGGTCGAGGAGCTGCGCGAGCGGACCGATCCGGATCTGGTGCTCGCGCCGCGTACCGATGACGCGCACCAGGATCACCGCGGCCTGGCGCAGCTGCTGCCCACCGCGTTCCGCGACCACCTGGTCCTCGGCTACGAGATCGTCAAGTGGGACGGCGATCTGGGCCGTCCGGCGGCCTACCAGCCGCTGTCGCCGGAGATCGCCGAACGGAAGGTGCGGCTGCTGCAGGAGCACTACCCCTCGCAGCGCCACCGGCCCTGGTACGACCGGGAGGCCTTCCTCGGCCTCGCACGGATCCGCGGCATCGAATGCCACGCGCGCTACGCCGAGGCGTTCGCCGTCACCAAACTCACTCTCGACCTGGGGGAATGAACCTTGCGCGTACTGCTCACCGGACACCAGGGCTACCTGGGCACCGTGATGGCCCCCGTCCTCGCGGCCGCCGGGCACGAGGTCGTCGGCCTCGACGCCGGCCTGTTCGCAGACTGCGTGCTGGGCCCGCAGCCCGCGGACCCGCCCGGGCACCGGGTGGACCTGCGCGACGTCACGGCCGACCACGTGGCCGGGGTGGACGCCGTGATCCACCTGGCCGCGCTGTCCAACGACCCGCTCGGTTCGCTGGCGCCGGAACTCACCTACGACATCAACCACCACGCGTCCGTCCGTCTCGCCCGGCTGGCCCGCGACGCCGGAGTACGGCGCTTCCTGTACGCGTCGACGTGCTCGGTCTACGGCGCCGCCGGCGGCGACGAACTGGTGGCCGAGGACGCCCCGCTGCGCCCGGTGACGCCGTACGCGGAGTCGAAGGTGCGGGTGGAGGACGACCTGCACGCGCTGGCCGACGGCGACTTCACCCCGGTGTTCATGCGCAACGCCACCGCTTTCGGATACTCGCCCCGGCTGCGCGCCGACATCGTGCTGAACAACCTGGTGGGCCACGCGCTCCTGTCCGGCGAGGTGTTGGTGCTCTCCGACGGCACCCCCTGGCGTCCGCTGGTGCACGCCGCCGACATCGCACGGGCCTTCGCGGCCGCGCTGGTCGCGCCGCGGGAAGCGGTGCACGACCGGGCGTTCAACATCGGCAGCGAGATCAACAACGTCACGGTCGCCGAGATCGCCGAGCAGGTCGCCGAGGCGGTGTCCGGCGCGAAGGTGGTGATCACCGGGGAGAACGGTGCCGATCCGCGGTCGTACCGGGTGGACTTCTCCCGGTTCCGCACGGCGATCCCCGGCTTCGACTGCGAGTGGACGGTGCAGCAGGGCGCGCTCGAACTCGCCGACGCCTACCGGAAACACGCACTGACCCAGGAGGACTTCGAGCGACGCTTCACCCGGCTGGCCGTGCTGCGCGCGGCGTCCGAAGCCGGCGCCGTCGACGACACCCTGCGGTGGCGCCGGTGACCACGGCGGGCGAAGAGATGTACGCGCTGGTGGAGCGGTTGTACCCGCTGTGCCGGAGCATCACCGGCGACGGGGTGCGCGCCACTTTGGAGATCGTCGGCGAGTACGTCCCGCTGCAGGTGCACGAGGTGCCGACCGGGACTCAGGTGCTCGACTGGACGGTGCCGCAGGAGTGGAACATCCGGGACGCGTACATCGCCGACTCCGCGGGCAACCGGGTCGTCGACTTCGCCGCGTCCAGCCTGCATGTGCTCGGCTACAGCGTGCCGGTGTCGGCGACCATGCCGCTGGCCGAGCTGCGCGGACACCTGCACACCCTGCCGGACCGTCCGTCCTGGGTGCCGTACCGCACCAGCTACTACAAGCCGGAGTGGGGGTTCTGCCTGGCCCAGGAGACCCTGGACGCGCTGCCGGACGGCGAGTACGAGGTGCGCATCGACTCCACACTCGCCGACGGCCACCTCACCTATGCCGAACACGTGGTCCCCGGGCAGGTCGCCGACGAGGTGATCGTCTCCTGCCATGTCTGCCACCCGTCGCTGGCCAACGACAACCTGGCCGGCATCGCGGTGGCGACGTTCCTGGCCCGCGCGCTGGCGCAGGAGACGCCGTACTACACCTACCGGTTCATCTACGCGCCCGGCACCATCGGTGCGATCACCTGGCTGGCCCGCAACGCGGAGCGGGTGGAACAGGTCAAACACGGGCTGGTGCTGGCCTGTGCCGGGGACCCGGGCCGGTTGACGTACAAACAGAGCAGACGTGGCGACGCCGAGATCGACCGGGTGCTGCGGCATGTGCTGACCGCCTCCGAACGGCCGCACCGCATCACCGGGTTCACGCCGTACGGCTACGACGAACGGCAGTTCTGCTCGCCCGGTTTCAACCTGGGCGTGGGCTCGCTCACCCGGACCCCGTACGCCGGCTACCCCGAGTACCACACCTCGGCGGACAACCTGGACTTCGTCTCCCCGGCGGCGATGGCGGACACCCTCGCCGTCTGCCGCGAGGCGTTCACCGTCCTCGATCGCAACCGGCGGTACCTCAACCTCAGCCCCTACGGCGAACCGCAACTGGGCCGGCGCGGCCTGTACGACGCGCTCGGCGGCCGCAGCGACACCAAGCAGGCCCAGATGGCCATGCTCTGGGTGCTCAACCTCTCCGACGGCGAGCACACCCTGCTGGACGTCGCCGAGCGGTCCGGGCTGCCGTTCGACACCGTCGCCGCCGCGGCCGACGCCCTGTGCGGCGCCGAACTGATCAAGGCGTGACGCCGATGACCACCGAGAAGGAGAATCCGCAGACGACGGCGCCACCGGCCGGATCCGCCAAGCGGGCCCTGGTCGGCCGGCTGTCCTGGGGACTGGCCGACCAGGCCGCCTCCAGCATCTCCAACTTCGCGGTGGGCATCTACGTGGCCCGCTCGCTGGGGGTGACCGCGTTCGGCGTGTTCAGCCTGGCCTGGGTGACCTACGGCGTGGTGCTCAACGTCTCCCGCGGGCTGGCCACCGATCCGCTCGTGGTGCGCTTCAGCGGCGTGCCGGAGGCCTCCTGGCGCGGGGCGGTGGCCCGGGCGTCGGGTACCGCGCTCGGCGTCGGCGCAGTCATCGGCGCGGGATGTCTGGTGGCCGGGCCGGCCCTCGGCGGCCGCGTGGGTCCCGCGTTCGTCTGCCTCGGCGTCATGCTGCCGGGGCTGCTGCTGCAGGACGCCTGGCGGTACTCGTTCTTCGCCGCCGGCACCGGACGGAAGGCGTTCGTCAACGACGTGGTGTGGGGCGTCGCGCTCGTCCCCGCCATGGTCGTGGCTGCCCACGTGGGCAGCGTGGCCGCCTTCGTGCTCGCCTGGGGCGCGTCCGCCACGGTGGCCGCGGGCTACGGCTGCGTCCAGTCCGGCATCCGGCCCCGGGTGACCGAGGCCCGCGGCTGGCTTCGCGGACAGCGCGATCTCGGCTACCGCTACCTGGTCGAGAACACCTGCCTCAGCGGCGCGAGCCAGCTTCGGGCGTACGGGCTAGGCGCGATCGTCGGGCTCGGCGCGGTGGGTGCGGTGCGGGGCGCCGAGCTGCTGCTCGGCCCGTTCCTCGCCGTACTGATGGGCCTTTCGCTGGTCACCGTCCCGGAGGCGGCACGCGTGCTGCGGCGGGCCCCGCACCGCCTCGGCGCGTTCTGCCTCCTCCTCGGCAGCGGGCAGGCCGTCGGCGCGCTGCTCTGGGGCGGGGCGCTGCTGCTGGTACCGGACCGGCTCGGCGAGTTCGTCCTCGGCGACGTCTGGCACTCCTCCTCGCAGCTCATCGTGATGATCACCCTCGGCGTCGCGGGCGCCGGCCTCGGCACCGGCGCGGCGGCCGGGCTGCGCGCGCTCGGCGCCGCCCGGCGCAGCCTGCGCTCCCAGCTCTTCGCCTCCGCCTGCTATGTCGGCGGCGGGCTCGGCGGGGCGGCCCTCGCCGGCACGGTCGGCTCGGCCTGGGGCGTCGCCGCCGCGACCGTCGGCGGCTCGGCCGTGTGGTGGCTGCACCTGCGGACCGCCCTGCGCGAGCGCCACCACCCCATCCCCGAAGTGAGGACCTCATGACCGCCCAACCCAGGCTGACCATCGGCCTGCCCGTCTACAACGGCGAGGAGTACCTGGCCGAGTCGCTCGACGCCCTCCTCGGCCAGACCTACGAGGACTTCGAGCTGGTCATCTCGGACAACGCCTCCGCCGACGGGACCGAGGACATCTGCCGCAAGTACGCCGCGCAGGACTCACGCATCCGGTACCTCCGCCTGCCCCGGAACATCGGCGCCACCCCGAACCACAACCGGGTCTTCGCCGAGTGCCGCGGCGAACTGTTCAAGTGGGCCTCCCACGACGACCTCTACGCCCGCGACCTGCTGCGGCGCTGCATTCAGGCGCTGGACGAACGGCCGGACGTGATCCTCGCCCACGCCGACCAGGCGGTCATCGACGGCGACGGCCAGGTGAAGGTCCCCTACGAGTACACCCTCGCCACCGACTCGCCGCACGCACCGGAGCGGTTCCGCAGCATGCTGTTCGAGCCCGGCGGAGACGACTTCTACGGGGTGATCCGGGCCGACGCGCTACGCCGGGTGAAGCCGATGGACAGCTACCACCACGCGGACCGCACGTTCGTCGCCGAGATCGCCCTGCACGGGCGCTTCCACCAGGTGCCGGAACTCCTGTACTTCCGCCGCGACCACCCCACCCGCGCCGAGCGGGCCAACCCGTCCAAGCGCTCCCGGTGCGTCAACCTGGACCCGCGCCGGGCGGGCCTGCTGCACCCGACGCCCCGGCTGCTCGCCGAGTACGTCTGGGGCTTCGCATCGGCGATCCGGCGGGCGCCGCTGTCCCCGGCGGACCGGCGTGCCTGCTATCGCCACATGGCCGCGTGGATGACCAGCCGGGTCCGGCCGGGGGCCGGCGAGCGGGTCGAGGACCGCGCCCCGGTCGATCCGGCCAGGCTGACCGTCTCCGTCGACGCCCTCGTCGCCGGGCGTGAAGGGAGGCAGGCATGACGCCGACGCACGAAACTCCGGTGCGCGTAGGGCTGTTCGGCCTGCTCGGCTCCGGCAACCTCGGCAACGACGGATCGCTGGAAGCCGTACTCGGATACCTCCGCGCCGAACATCCGGACGCGGCCGTGGACGCGCTGTGCGGCGGACCCGAGACGGTGACGGCGAAGTTCGGGATCCCCGCGACACGGCTGCACTGGAACCGCGCGGAGTACCGGACCGCGTCCCGTGCGGGCGCGATCGCGTCGAAGGGCCTGGGCAAACTCGTCGACGTCTACCGCACCGCCGCCTGGGTGCGCCGGCACGACGTGGTGATCGTGCCCGGCATGGGCGTCCTGGAGGCCACCCTGCCGCTACGGCCGTGGGGCTTCCCGTACTCACTGTTCCTGCTCTGCGCGAGCGGCCGACTGACGCGCACGCGGGTCGCGCTGGTGAGCGTCGGCGCCGCCGAGATCCAGAGCCGCCCGACCCGGGCTCTGGTGCGCTGGTCGGCACGGCTGGCCGCGTACCGGTCCTACCGGGACGCCCAGTCCCGCGACGCGATGCGGGCGACGGGCGTGGACACCTCGCGCGACGAGGTCTACCCGGACCTCGCGTTCTCCCTGCCGACGCCGAAGGCGAGACCTTCCTCGGGCCGGTCGGGCACGGTCTGCCTCGGCGTCATGGACTTCCACGGCGGCAACGACGACCGGGCCCGGGCCGAGGAGATATACCGGCGCTACCTCGACGGGACGATCAAGTTCGTCCGCACGCTGGTCGAGGAGGGCAGGCCGGTCCGGCTGCTCACCGGCGACACGTGCGACGAGTCGGTGGTCGCCGCGATCCTCGACGCGGTCGACTCGCCGCTGGTCACCGCGGCCGAACCGGCCTCACTGGCCGACCTGATGAACGAGATGGCGGCCGCCGACACCGTGGTGGCCGTCCGCTACCACAACCTGATCTCCGCGCTGAAGGCCGGAACGCCCGTGCTCGCCCTCTGCTATGCGGCGAAGAGCGAGGCGCTCATGGACCGGATGGGCCTCGGCTCGTACTGCCACCCGGCCCGCGAGGTCGACGCCGACCGGCTGCTCGAACAGTTCCGGGACCTGGAGAAGCACGCGGCGGAGCTACGGCAGACCCTCACCGAGCGAAACCGGACCGCCGCGCAGCAACTCGCCCAGCAGTTCACCGCCTTGACCACGACACTGTTCCCGGCGAACCACCACGCCCACGCCCTGCGGGAGGCTCCGTGAAAGCGACCGAAGTCCCCGAGATCGCCGGCGCGTACCTGTTCGAGCCGACGCCGTACGCCGACGAGCGCGGCTTCTTCTGCCGCACCTTCGACGCCGATGTGGTCCGCTCGGTGGGCCTCGACCCGGACGCCTTCGTCCAGGACAGCGTGTCCCGCTCGGTCCGGGGCGTGCTGCGCGGCCTGCACCTGCGCTCCGGCGCGGGCGAGGCCAAGCTGGTGCGGTGCTCGTACGGGCAGATATTCGACGTCGTCGTGGACCTGCGGCCGGACTCGCCGACGTACCGCAACCGGGCCTTCTTCGAGCTGTCCGGCGAGACACAGGCGACCCTGTACATCCCGGCGGGGTGCGCGCACGGCTTCCAGGCGCTGACCGAAACCGCCGACACCTCGTACCGGATCGACCGCCCGCACGATCCGGCCGAGGACGTGACGATCGCCTTCGACGACCCGGAGCTCGCCATTCCCTGGCCCTTGCCGGTCGCGCTGATGTCCCAACGGGACCGGGAGGCGCCGAGCCTCGCCGAGGTCCTGAAGCACAGAGAAAGCTGAGGTCTGCGTGCACACCGAAGACACCGCAGAGTTCCTCCTGCCCCGGTCGCGAGAAGCGAACGAACGGCTGCACGCCATGATCCCCGGGGGCGCGCACACCTACGCCAAGGGCGACGACCAGTACCCCGAGAACCTGGCCCCGGTCATCAGCCACGGCCGCGGTGCCCACGTGTGGGACGTCGACGGCAACCGCTACATCGAGTACGGCTCCGGCCTGCGGTCGGTCAGCCTCGGCCACGCCCACCCACGCGTGAACGAGGCGGTGCGGCGGGAACTCGACCGCGGCGGCAACTTCGTCCGGCCCTCCATCGTGGAGGTCGAAGCCGCGGAGCGCTTCCTGGCCACGGTACCGACCGCCGAGATGGTGAAGTTCGCGAAGAACGGCTCCGACGCCACCACCGCCGCGGTGCGCCTCGCCCGCGCCGCCACCGGGCGCCCGCGGGTGGCCATCTGCGCCGACCATCCGTTCTTCTCCGTCGACGACTGGTTCATCGGCACCACGCCGATGTCCGCCGGCATCCCGGCGGCGACCACCGGACTCACCGTGTCCTTCCCCTACGGGGACCTGGCGGCCACGGAGGAACTGCTCACCCGGTACCAGGACGAGGTCGCCTGCCTGATCCTCGAACCCGCCACCCACACCGAGCCCCCGCCGGGCTACCTCGCCGGCCTGCGCGAGCTGGCCGACCGGCACGGCTGCGTACTGGTCTTCGACGAGATGATCACCGGCTTCCGCTGGTCCGAGGCGGGCGCCCAGGGCCTGTACGGCGTCGTCCCCGACCTCTCCACGTTCGGCAAGGCGCTGGGCAACGGATTCGCCGTCTCCGCGCTGGCCGGGCGCCGCGAACTGATGGAGCTGGGCGGGCTGCGTCACTCCGGCGACCGGGTGTTCCTGCTGTCGACCACGCACGGTGCGGAGACGCACTCCCTGGCAGCCGCGATGGCCGTGCTCACCACCTACGTCGAAGAGGGCGTCACCGCGCGGCTGCACACCCTCGGCGAGCGGTTGGCCGACGGTGTCCGCGCCGCCGCGGCCGGCATGGGCGTCGGCGACCACATCGTCGTCCGGGGCCGGGCCAGCAACCTGGTCTTCGCGACCCTCGACGAGAACCTGCAGCCGTCGCAGGAGTACCGCACCCTGTTCCTGCGCCGGCTCCTCGCGGGCGGGGTGCTGGCCCCGTCGTTCGTGGTGAGCAGCGCGCTCGACGACGCCGACATCGATCACACCGTCGAGGTGGTGGCCCAGGCGTGTGCGGTGTACCGGAAGGCACTCGACGCCGCCGACCCCACCCCCTGGCTGGGCGGACGCCCGGTGAAGCCCGTATTCCGCCGCTTGGCGTGAACCGACGTCGCGTGACGTCAGCGGCGCTCCCGCCGACCGGCGTCGGCCTTCGGGCCGGCCTTCCCGTCGGCCGGCCGGTCAGCCTTCCGGTCGGCCGTCCGGTCGACCAGCCACGCGGTCGCCGGTATCACCGCCAGCGCGGTGCACCAGCCGCCGAGGACGTCGGTCGGGTAGTGCGCGCCCAGGGCGACCTGTGCCCAGCCCATGGCGGCACCGGCAACCAGCGCCGCGCCAAGCACGAGTGACGTGCCGGCCGTCCTGCCGAGGCCGAGCCGGCCGGTCGCGAGCAGCGCCACCACGAGGGCGAGCGCGGTGAGGAAGGCGGTGTGCCCACTCGGATAGGACAGGTTCCCCTCGTGGATGGTGCGTCCCACCAGGGACTTGAGCAACGTCGCCGTCCCCACGGCGACGCCGGCGCCGGCGACGACGAGCACCGCGGCACGAGGACTCCGTAGCAACAGACAGCCCGCCACGACGGCCAGAACCAGCGGCACCGATCCCCCGGGCTCCCCCAGGAAGTCCAAGGCCAGAGCGACATGCCTCCAGGGCGACCCCACTCCGTCCAGC
This sequence comes from Streptomyces sp. NPDC044064, assembly GCF_056434245.1. NCBI lineage: Bacteria > Bacillati > Actinomycetota > Actinomycetes > Kitasatosporales > Streptomycetaceae > Streptomyces > Streptomyces sp. NPDC044064. The sequence goes on along the minus strand of NZ_JBWKFN010000044.1, from coordinate 19,406 downwards.
GCCGCCCCGATCCGCGCGTCCACCCTGCCGGGCCTGCTGTCGTCGGCGTACAGGACCCCGAGCACGACGACCACCAGCGCGGCGAGGGCCGCAATCGCCCCGAGCCGCACGCGCAGCGTTGGGGGCAGCACCGCGCGCGCCGGCCGGCCGGTCACCCGCCCACCGCGTCCGGGCTTCTGCGCGCGCCAACTCCCCACCTACGAGCCCCCCGTCGTGTCCGACCTGGCGAGCTCGCCGGCCTGTCCATCACCCCGGTCATGGACAACGGAATCAGTCTCTGCTCGCCACCCTAACCAACAACGCGGCCGGGGCAGGCCGCTGTCGGAAAGTCCGCGGATCGCTCTTCCGCGCCGGAGCCGCGGAGCGCCGATCCCCAGGTGTTTGACATCGCCACCGGACATCCACCATGCTTCCATTAATTCATTAATACAAGCATGGTGGAATCTAGGAAGGCGACGTGATCGACTACCGGATCGACCGTGGCAGCGGCGTACCGGCCTACGTGCAGATCATCGAGCAGACCGAACGGGCGCTCCGGATGGGCACCCTGCAGGTCGGGGACAAGCTGCCCACGGCCAGGGAGGTGGTGGCGGCGACCGCCATCAACCCCAACACCGTGCTGCGGGCCTACCGCGACATGGAACAGGCCGGTCTGGTCGAACTGCGCCGTGGCCTCGGGACCTTCGTGACGCGGTCGCTCGCCCGGCCCGGATCGGAGGGCGACTCCCCGCTGCGCCAGGAGGTCACCGACTGGGTGGCCCGCGCGCGGGCCGCGGGGCTGGAGCGGGCCGATGTCCTCGCCCTGGTCACAGCGGTCCTGGACGCCTACGACAACGAGCAGAACAGCGGAATCCCGGGCGACCGGGACCGGAAGAAGGAGGAGGATGCATGACCGGGCCTGACGCGTCGGCCGCGCTGTGCGCCACGGGACTGGGATTCCGGTACCGCAGGCGGGGCGGCCGGGCTCTGCGGGACTGCGAGTTCACCGTGCCCGGCGGTCGTATCACCGCACTCGTCGGACGCAACGGCGCCGGCAAGAGCACTCTGCTGCACCTTGCCGGCGGCCTGCTGCGGCCCGGCTCCGGGGAACTTCGCGTGCTGGGCGCCGCACCCGGCACGCCGGAGGCTCGCGCCCGGGTCGCGCTGCTGACCCAGGACAAGCCGCTCTACCCCCGCTTCACCGTGGCCGACACCCTGCTGATGGGCGAGAAGCTGAACTCCTCGTGGTGCCGTACGACCGCCGAGCGGATCGTCCGCGCGGGCGGCATCCCGCTCCACGCCCGCGTCGGCGAACTGTCCCCCGGCCGGCGCACTCGCGTCGCACTCGCTCTGGCACTGGGCAAGCGACCCGAACTCCTGCTGCTCGACGAGCCGTTGGCCGACCTCGACCCCGTGGCACGAGGCGAGATCATGGCAGAACTGATGGCCGAGGCAGCCGAACGCGCCACGAACATCGTGCTGTCCTCGCACGTCCTGCCCGAACTCGAGGAGACCTGCGACTGGGTGCTGGTACTGCGGGACGGCCGAGTCGAGCTGAGCGAGGACGCCGAAACGTTGCGCGAAAGCCATGCCGTACTGACCGGACCCGCCGACCAGGCCGACACCCTGGCCGGACAGCACACCGTCGTGCGGAGCCGTACCGCCGGCAGACAACTGACCGCCCTGATACGGCGGCACGGACCGCCGCGCGGCGACTGGCACGTCGAACGGCCCGGACTGGAGGACGTCCTGATCGGCTACCTCCAGGCCGGTGAGCCGGGGCACCCCGCCACCGCGCTCGTCGAGCGGACGGAGGCGGCGGCGTGAAGGGCTCCCTCTGGCTCGCATGGAGACAGCAACGCGTGTCGGCCGCCATCGGCGCGGCCGCCCTGGTCGTCGCCGCGGCGATCGCCGCGTACTACCGCTCGGGCATGCTGGACGCCCTGCACAGCGGACTGTTCGACCACTGCGCCACCGGGCCGCTGTACTGCACACGGTCCGACACCGGCCTGCCCCTGCTGCTGGACGTCGAACCGCTGAAATACCTCGGGGCGCTGAACATCGCCCTGCCTGTCGTCATCGGCGTCTTCTGGGGCGCCCCGCTGCTGGGCCGCGACCGGGAACTGGGCACGCACCGCATGATCCTCGCCCAGGGAGTGAGCCGGGGCCAGTGGTTCACCTTCCGGTTCGCCCTGGCCGCGGCGATCACGACCGCCCTCTCCGGCCTGCTCGCCTCAGTGTTCGCCTGGTGGTGGCGACCGGCCGCCGACCGGAGCTACGGGCTGTTCTGGTACGACGCCACGGCCCTGAGCGGCTCGGGCCCCCGCGTCGTGGCGGCCGCCCTGTTCGGCCTGGCGGCCGGCACCCTGCTGGGCCTGCTGGCCCGCCGGGTACTGGCGGCGATGGGCCTGACCCTGCTGGTGACCGGGGCGGTGACACTCCTGCTGGAGTGGACGCACCGGGCGCGGGTGCTGGTCCCGCCGCACACCTACGTCAGCGCCGGCAGCATCCCCAAACCGGTGATGGGCGAGAAGTGGTCGACCGGCAACTACGGCCTGATCACCGCCTCGGGCCGCCACGACTCCGTGCTGAACTGCGCCTTCCCGTCCGGCGCCCAGCTCAGGGAGTGCATGGCGGCACACGGGTACGTCGCCCGGTTCTACGAGGCCAGCCCGGCCGGTGACTACTGGATCTTCCAGTGGACCGACACCGCCGTACTCGGCGGCCTCGCCGCGCTGCTCACGGTCGTCACCGTGCTGCTCCTGCGCCGCCGCGTCTGACCGCGGCGACCGCATCCGGCCACTTCACCCCCTCCCCTCCCCCTTTCATCCCCACCGGTATCACCTTTCGTACGGAGGTCGCTTCGCCATGCCCGCCGACGCCACGTCACCTGGGAGAAGCACCCGCACGGCCAGGCCCGCACGCCTGGCCGCGATGGACGGGCTCCGCCTGGTGGCAGCGGTCATGGTGGCCGCGTACCACTTCCTCGGGACACCCACCCCACACTTCTGGGGACGCACCGAACTCCGCGACCTCACGCCATTCCTGCACGAGATCAGCCGCTACGGCTGGCTCGGCGTCGAGTTCTTCTTCGCCATCAGCGGCTTCGTCATCTGCATGAGTTGCTGGGGCCGGACTCCCGCACAGTTCACCGTCTCCCGTGTCGCACGGCTCTTCCCGGCCTACTGGTGCACCGTCCTCCTCGTCGTCGCGCTCGTCCTTGTCTCACGGCTGGGCCACTGGCCCGCCGCCACCCGTGTCGACCCTCGTACCGTCCTCGGAAACCTGACGATGGCTCCGGGACCACTGGGAGTCGAACTGGTGGACGGAGTCGCCTGGACGCTCTGGGTGGAGGCCCGTTTCTACCTGCTGATGGCCGTGCTGCTCGTGTTCGGCCTGTCGTACCGGCGGGTGGTGACCTTCTGCGGAGCCTGGCTCCTGGCCGCTGTCATCGCCCTCGAACTCCACTCGCCCCTGCTCGACGAATTCGTACTGCCCCGGTACGCCGGCCTCTTCGTGGCCGGAATCGTCCTCTACCTCATGCACAGGTTCGGACAGAGCCTCCTGCTGTGGCTGCTGCTGGGGTTCGCGTGGTCCTACGAACTCACCGTGCTCGAACTCCGGGTGGCCGACCACGCCACCGTGCCCCCCGGCGAGAGCCGGCCCTCCTGGGCCGTGTGCGCGGCCGTGCTCACGGTCTGTCTCGGACTGCTGGCGCTGGCCGGTGGCAAAGGACCACTGGCGAGGCTGCGCCGACGCTGGCTGGTCACCGCGGGGGGACTCACCTACCCCTTCTACCTCGTCCACCAGAGCATCGGAATTCCCTTGGCCAAGGGCTTGCTCCGGGCCTTTCCAGGCCTGGGGCCGCTGCCTTCGATGGCGATGGCCGTCGTCTGCGCGCTGGGACTGTCCCTGCTCATCCACACAACGGTGGAGCGCCGTCTCGGACACCTGCTGAGGCATCGCCTGACGCTCGACATGCGGGCGCGGGACCTGGCCGCGAAGCCGGCTCCCGCCCGCACTCGATAACCCCGGAACTCCATCCGAAGAAAGGTCTCGCATGCGCTTCAGCACGCGCACAAGACGCTCACGCATACTCATCGCCGCCGTCACGACGGTGGCCGCCGCCCTGGCCGTCGCGCTGACTCTGGCCCTGACGGTCACGACCTACGATCACACCTCACCGCGCGCCGCCCGCGCCAAGGCGTCGGGATCGGTGGCTGGAACCGACTGCCGCAAGGCGAAGTGCGTGGCCCTCAGCTTCGACGGCGGCCCCAGCCCGACGACGCCCGAACTGCTGGACATCCTCAAACAGGACGGCCTGCACGCCACCTTCTTCGTGCAGGGCGAGGGCCACATCGCGAAGTACCCCGCCATCCTGCGCCGCATCGCTGCCGAGGGGCACGAGATCGGCGACCACACCTGGACTCACCCCAGGCTGACGGACCTCGCCGAGGCCGACGCCCGCCGGGAACTGACCCGGACACAGGACGCCATCGAGAGGATCACCGGCAGGAAGCCCGTCCTGATGCGTCCCCCGGAGGGCCGCACCAACCGCAAAGTGTCCAAGATCTGCCGGGAGTTGGGGCTGGCCCAGGTGCTGTGGAGCGTCACGGCCAAGGACTACGAGACGACCGACTCGGCGCTGATCACCCGGAGGGTGCTCGACCAGACGCACCGCGACGGCATCATCCTGCTGCACGACCTGCACAAAGGGACCGTGCCCGCCGTCCCGGGGATCATCAAGGCGCTCGAACAGCGCGGCTACACCATCGTCACCGTGTCGCAGCTGCTCGCCCCCGCCGAGCCGCAGCCGGGCATGGTCTACCGGCCCTGAGGAAGCACCGCGAGAGCGTGATCGGCGGCGGCCTCAGGGAAGTGGTCGCCGCCGATCGGGTCCGTCAGCGCATATCCGTGAGAAGGGTGTTGAGTTCAGCCTCCTGCCGGGCCGGCGACATCGGCGGGTTCGAGTGATCGATGCCGAAGGTCTTCAGGACCTGGTCCATCTGGGCGTCGATGAACGTCCAGCCGGTGTTGTCCAGCGGCTGCAACGACGCCTGGTCGGCATCCCAGAGGTCTCGCAGCGACTGGGCAGCCGCATGGGCGCCGGTCGCGTTCCCCGACCGTGCGTCCTTGAGCGAGGTCGAGGCGAGTGCCTTCAGTGCGTCGACCTTCTTGGACGGGAACTTCTTCACGGCCTGGCCAGGGGCGAGCTGAACGGTGGAGGTGGCGTCCTCCTCCGGCGCCGGGCCGACGTGCGGCCGGCTGTGCGCCCAGACCAGCAGACCCCCGGTGGCGACGGCGAGGAGGGCGAAGCACGCCAGCGCGCTGCGCTCCCTGTGGGGGTTGGCGCTGATCTGCGGGGTGTGCGTGGCGTCGTAGGTCTCGGTCACGTCGGAGCGCGTCACCGTCAGGTAGATGACGGTCGCCAGGATCAGGCCGAGGAAGATCAGGCTGGTGGTGAAGGTGCCCAGCGCGAGGCCGGTCGGCTCGCCCGGCTGAGCGACCTTGGGGGAGGCGAGCCAGTCGCCGATGTTGGCGCCCAGCGGGCGGGTCAGGATGTAGGCGAGCCAGAAGGACAGCACCGGGTTCGCGCCGAACCTCCGCAGCAGCGCGATCGCCGCGATGAGGCCGAGCGGCAGCAGGACCGAGACGCCCGGGCTCCAGCCGGTGAGTTCGAGGGTCCAGTCGCCGGTCGCGGTGCCGAGCGCGAAGGTGACGAGAACGGTGAGCCAGTAGAACGACTCACGCGGCAGCGTGTTGACCGAGTGGATCGAGAGGGTGCGCTCGCGCAGCCACCACGCGCCGAAGACCACGGCGAGCAGGACCGAGAACACTGCGGAGCTGATCCACAGCGGCACGTTGAGCTGGTCGGTCAGGATGTCGGTGTACAGCGTGCCCGTGACACTGACGACGACCACGGTCAGCCAGTACGGGAACGGGACGTACCGCTTGAGCCGCAGCTGGACGCCCAGAACCACCACGAACACCGCGGTGAAGATCCAGGCCGTGTTCACCAGGCCGACGCCCAGCTTCATGTTGATCCAGTCGGCGAAGCTCTCACCGACGGTCGTGCACAGGATCTTGATCACCCAGAACCAGATGGTGACCTCGGGAACCTTGTTCAGCATCAGCCGCCCGCTGCGGTGCGTGCGGGCTTCGCTCGTCGTCGTCATGCGACGACGTTGGCTCGGCCAACCTGCACACAACCTGACTACGCGATCGCCTCCGGCGTGGGGAAGGTCACCTCGACACGACCGTGACCGTCCGCGATCGCACGGACTGCCACTCCCGCGGACGCGGCGAGACGCCTTACCACGGCCAGCCCCAACCCGTGCCCGTCGCCGCTGGTCACACCCGCTTCGAAGACCCGATCAACCTCTGCCGGATCGAACCCCGGGCCGTCGTCGAGGACATCGATCACGACCCCCTGGGGCTGGATGCTCCCCGTGACCCAGACGCGCGAACTCGCATGCCGCAGTCCGTTCTCCAGCAGGGGTGACAACAGAGCCACGACGAGTTCGCCCGCCACGGCGACGTCGACGTCGGTCGGGATGGCGAGTTCGATGGAGCGACCGGCGATCGCCTGTCGCGCCGCCGCCCTGAGATCGCAGCGGGTACCGCCATCGATCCGTGTCCGGGCGGTACTCAGAATCGTCGTGATCGCCGTGCTCAGGCGGTCGACCTCGGTCAGCACGGACTCCGGTGCCACATGGTGACCGGAGAGTTGCGCCAACTGTGCCTCGCCCCGCAGTGCCGTCAGGGGCGTCCGCAACTCGTGGGCGATCTCATCGGTGAGCCGGCGCTCGTCCGCGAGCGCGTTGTCCACGCGGTCGAGCAGGCGATCGAGAGTTCGCCCGAGTTCCCCGAATTCATCGCGCGGAACGCCGAGGTTGAATCGGTGCCCGGGTTCGTGATCGCCCCAGTCGTCGGCAAGGGCGGCCATTTCGTGGACCACCCGCAACGCACGACCCACCACGAGGTGTGCGACGACGCCGGCGAGCAGGATCGCGATACCACCCAACATGAGCGACATCGTCAGGCTGCGCTGCTCCGACGTCTCGTACGGCGTCAGATCCACCCTCACGACCGCCATGACGTGGTGGCCTTCGAGCCGGATCGGCTGGGCAAACAGAAGGTGACTGCCGACCGTGGTCGTTTGGGACTGCCCGGAGCCGACGAGCGCCTCGACGCGGTCGACGACGCCGGGCGGCACGATCCCGTCGATGAGGTGCCCGTCGGCATACACCCACGAGACCGTGTCCAGCGCTTCGTTGCTGCTCTCGATCAGCACGACGTGGCCACCGCGTACGGTCACGTTCGCCGCCACCGACTCCGCACGCGTATGCGCCAGAGCGTTCGCGTCGGCGTCGGTCACCTGGCTCAGCAACACGTGTGAGACCACCACCAGCACCGCGACCACCGCTGTCGCGATCAGAACCGCAAGCGCGACGACCCTCCCGCGGAAACCCCTCACTCCCATCGATAGCCCACCCCGCGGACCGTCGCCAGGCGATCGGCCACGCCCAGCACACCGAGTTTGGTCCGTAGTCGGCGAACGTAGGAGTCGAGGGTGTTGTCGCTGACCTGCGCGCCGTGCGGCCAACCGGCGGCAACGAGGGCGTGGCGGCGTACGGCGTCGCCCTGCGAGGCGATGAGCCTGCCCAGCAACCGGAACTCGGTCGGCGTCAGGCTCTCGCTCGTCGAACCGTAGATCACGACATGTTTCGCCGGATCGAGAACGACGCCACTCGGTGGGGTCGTCGCGGTTGTTCTGCGCAGCAGGGCACGGACCCTCACCAGCAACTCCGGGATGTCGAACGGTTTCGTCATGTAGTCGTCGGCTCCCGCCTCGAAGCCGCCCACCTTGTGGTGCATGCCATCCAGAGCGGTGAGCATCAGCACCGGGGCATCGACGCCACGTGCCCGCAGCGCCAAGCAGACATCGCGGCCGTCGGCGTCCGGGAGCCCCAGATCCAGGACGACCAGGTGAGGGACCGGCTCAAGATTTCGCAGCAGGCTGTCCGCCGTAGCAGCGACCGCGATCGTATGGCCGTCGTGCTCGAGTGCGCGCTTGAGGACGTCCCGCACCGCCGCGTCGTCTTCGCACACCATAATAAAAGCCACACGCCGACCCTAGGTATTACCGCGAGAGTTCTCCATTCCCCCTGGTCAGCGCCCTGGCAGTCCGCGAGCGCGCAGGTATCCGCGGTCTGAGCCGCGGAGGTCCCGGCGGGTGGCGGACAGGTGGACGAACAGTGCGAGGACGACCGCCAGGAACAGGGCGCTGGTCACGACGGTGCCCAGGCCGAGGCCGCCGTCGCCGGTGGGCAGGGAGAGGTAGTCGCTGATGGAAGCGCCGAGGGGGCGGGTGAGGATGTAGGCGATCCAGAAGCTCCACACCGCGTCCAGATCCAATGCGAAGTGCGCGATGGCCACCGCGGCGATGACCGCAGCGAGCAGCACGGCGGACAGCCAGTGCCCAAGGTCCAGGCGCTCGGACACCAGGTCACCGGCCGCGGTGCCCAGGGCGAACGCGAAGAGCAGTGCGAGCCAGTAGAAGGACTCGCGGCCGGCGGTGTCGATGTGGTGGATGGCCAGCGACCGCTCGCGCAGGTACCAGACCACGAACACGACCGCGAGGACGATCGCGAGGACGGCGGTGGTGGTCTCCGGCGGGGCACCCATGTTGTCGGTGAGGTTGTCGCTGATCAGCGTGCCGACGACGCTGATCAGTGTCACGGCGAGCCAGTACACGCCCGCCCGGTAGGCACTCGTGCGGAACTGGCCCACCAGCACGCCGGCCAGCAGGGCACTCATCAGCACCGAGACACCGGTCAGCCCCAGACCTGCCTTCTCGTTGAGCAGGTCGGCCGCGGTCTCGCCGACCGTCGTGCACAGGATCTTGATGACCCAGAAGTAGACGGTGAGCTCGGGCACCTTGTTCCAGCCCGGGCGATGACCCGAAGAGGCTGTCCGGCCGGCCTCCGGAACCACCTGGCTCTCAGACGTTTCATAGGTCATGCCGCCCGACCGTGGCACCCCGATCCTGAACATATCCTGACTGCCGCCGCGCATCGCCCGCCTCGCCGCGCAGGTCGGACAGGCCGTGTGGGCGACGGTCCAGGACGGCAGGACCCGAGGCGATCGTCCACCGGTTGGAGGCGCCCCGGCCGTTCAGGTCGCGTTCAGGCTCGGCGTGCCATCGTGCGGATCATGACCGCAATGCACGCCCTCGACGACCGCCCCCGCACCCCCGTACGCCGGTTGGCGAACAAGGTGCCGGAGGTGACCGTCTACTTCTGGATCATCAAGGTCCTCACCACCGGTATGGGCGAGACGGCATCGGACCTCCTGGCCCGGACTCTCGGCCCGGTACCGGCAGTCGCGCTCGGCGGCCTCGCTCTGGCAGCCTCCCTGGCCGTCCAGTTCGCCCTGCGCCGGTACGTCGCCTGGGCCTATTGGACCGCTGTCGTCATGGTCAGCGTGTTCGGCACCATGGCCGCAGACGTCCTGCACGTCGGCCTCGGCGTGCCTTACGCGGCGTCGACGCCGGCCTTCCTCGTCGTCCTGGCCGCGGTCTTCACGCTCTGGTACGCCGGCGAGCGGACCCTCTCCGTCCACACCATCCAGACCCGTCGCCGCGAAGCGTTCTACTGGGCGGCCGTACTCGCCACCTTCGCCCTGGGCACCGCCGCGGGCGACCTCACCGCCACCGCCGGCCTCGGCTACCTGGGCTCGGTCGCCCTGTTCGCGGCGGTCATCTGCGCACCCGCCCTGGCGCATCGCTTCGGCGCGCTGAACGCGGTCACCGCCTTCTGGACCGCCTACGTCGTCACCCGCCCCCTCGGCGCCTCCCTCGCCGACTGGATGGCCCTCGGCCACACCCGCGGCGGCCTCGGCCTCGGCCTGGCTCCGGTCACTCTGGCGTGGACGGTGGCGATCGTCGGATTCGTCGGCTACCTGGCCGTCTCCCATCGCGACCGGGGCGCCCACGCCGCGATCTGAACGCGACACCGTCGCGAACCGCCGCCGACCCGACAGCCGCAGGGCGTGTACGGCAACGCCTGTGGCCAGACGGTCCGGCCGACCACCGCCCGCTCGGCATCGGCGGTGATCGCACCTCCGTTCGTCCCGAGGCCCAGCCGTAGGGAACAGGAATCAGCTGTCGCCGGTTCCCCACAGCTGCCCCGGCTGCCGACCGAAGCGCGACCCCCGTAAGGTCAGGATCCCTTCGTGGCCGGTTCGAGGATCGCGACACACTCCACGTGATGCGTCATCGGAAACAGGTCGAACGCGCGCAGGGTCCGCACCCGGTATCCGCCGTCCCGGAAGTACGCCAGATCGCGAGCCAGCGCAGCGGGATCGCAGGCGACGTAGGCGATGCGGCGGGCGCCGAGGGAGGAGAGGTGTTCGACCGTCTTGCGGCCGGCGCCGGCGCGGGGCGGGTCGAGGACGACGAGATCGACCTCGGTGATGCCGGTACGCGGGAGGACCGACTCGACCTTGCCCTGTTCGATGCGGACACGGGGGAAGTCGGCGAGGTTGTGGCGGGCGTCCTCGACGGCGCGCTTGCCGGACTCGATACCGAGGACCGCGCCCTTCTCGCCGAGACGGTCGGCGAGGGCGCCGGCGAAGAGGCCGACGCCGCAGTACAGGTCGAGGGCCATCTCGCCCTTGCGCGGCAGCAGACCCTGCATGACTGCCTTCACCAGGGTGTCGGCGGCCTTCGGGTGGACCTGCCAGAAACCGCCGCTGCCGACGCGGTAGGTGCGGTCGTCGGCGCGCTCACGCACGAACGCGCGGCCGTGGACCCGGTGGATGCCGCCGTCCTTCTCGTCGACGCGCATGACGGAGACGGGCCGGTCGAGCTCGACGAGCGGCAGCCGGGCGCCGGGGCGGGGCTCCAGGATCACCATGCGGTCCTGGGAACCCGTCGCGGCGATCGCGTCGACGGACGCCATGCCGGCCCAGTCCCGGTCCTCGATGCCGAGTTCGGTGACACCGGGCGCGGCGATCATGCAGTGATCGATCGGTTCGACCTCGTGCGAGCGGTGACGGCGCAGTCCGGCGTTGCCGTCGGCGTCGACCGCGTACTGCACGCGCGTCCGCCACTGCGGGACCTGACCCGCCGGGAGCTTGTCGCCCTCGGCCGGCATCACGGTGCCGTCCCAGCCCGCCTCCTCGGGCGTGAGGCCCGCGAGCCGCTGGAGCTGCTCGGCGATCACCTCGCCCTTCAGCCGGCGCTGGGCGCCCGGCTTGGCGTGCTGCCAGTCGCAGCCGCCGCAGCGGCCGGGGCCGGCGAAGGGGCAGGGAGCCTCGACGCGGTCCTTGGAGGCCTCCAGGATCTCGACGGCGTCGGCCCGCAGGAAGCGTGCGCCCTCCTCGCCCTCGGTCACCCGGGCCACCACGCGCTCGCCGGGCAGCGCGTGCCGGACGAACAGCACCTGGCCCTCGGCGGTACGGGCGATGCAGTGGCCGCCGTGGGCGACGGGGCCGATCTCGACCTCGTAGTCCTCGCCCACCAGAGACTTGGTCGGTTCTGCCTGCATGGTGGGGTGACTCCAGATCGGAAGGGAAATCGGGAAGGGACGTCGGGAACGGCGCTTCGGGAAGGAAACGGAAGCGGCCGCAGCCGGTGGGCCTGACAACAGCCCACCAGTCTACGGCCTTCCCTGCACGCCTCGGACCTGGACGCCCGAGACCTGCATGCCTCAGGCCTGCATGCCTCAGTCCTTGGCCGCGGACTCCTTCGGCCGCTCCGTCGCCGGACCACGCCGCACCGCACCCGGCGCGTTCCACTCCTGCCGCTTGCGGGCACGGAGCTTGGCCGCCTCGGAGGAGGCCAGCTGGTAGGGGACGGAGGTCACCATCACGCCGGGCGTGAACAGCAGGCGGCCCTTCAGGCGCAGGGCGCTCTGGTTGTGCAGCAGGTGCTCGTACCAGTGGCCGACCACGTACTCGGGGATGATCACGGAGACCGCGTCACGCGGGGACTCCTTGCGCAGGCCCTTGACGTACTCGATGATCGGCCGCGTGATCTCGCGGTACGGCGAGTCGAGGACCTTCAGCGGTACGTCGATGCCGCGCCGCTCCCACTCCTCCTGCAGCGCCTTGGTCTCCGCCGGGTCGACGTTGACGGTGAGCGCCTCCAGGGTGTCCGAGCGCATCAGCTTGGCGTAGGCCATGGCACGCAGGGTGGGGCGGTGGATCTTGGAGATGAGGACGACCGAGTGGACACGGGAGGGGCGGACACTGTCGTCGCTGGGGCCCTCGGGGGCCGCGATCTCGTCGGCGACCCGGTCGTAGTGCTTCCGGATCGCGGTCATCGTCGCGTAGAAGATGCACATGCCGAGCAGGGCCACCCAGGCACCGTGCGTGAACTTCGTGACCAGGACGACGACCAGCACCAGGCCGGTGAAGAAGGCGCCGAACGTGTTGATCGCGCGGGAACGGACCATGTGACGGCGCTTGGCCTGGTCGCGCTCCGTCGCCAGGTGGCGGTTCCAGTGCCTGACCATGCCGGTCTGGCTGAGCGTGAAGGACACGAACACACCGACGATGTACAGCTGGATCAGGCGCGTGGAGTCGGCGCCGTAGATGACCGTGAGCAGGGCCGCCGCGCCGGCGAGCAGCACGATGCCGTTGGAGAAGGCGAGACGGTCGCCGCGGGTGTGCAGCTGGCGCGGCAGGTAGCGGTCCTGGGCGAGGATCGAGCCGAGCAGCGGGAAGCCGTTGTACGCCGTGTTGGCCGCCAGGAACAGGACCAGGGCGGTGGCCGCCGCGAGCACGATGAACAGGAAGCTGCCCTTGCCGAACACCGCCTCGGCGACCTGGGAGATCACCGGGTTCTGGACGTAGTGCGAGCCGAGCGCGACGCCGTTGTGGATCAGGTCGGTGGCCGGATTCTCGGCCATGCGGACCTTGGTCACCATGGCGAGGGCGATGATGCCGCAGAACATGGTCACGGCCAGCAGACCCATCATCGCCAGCGTGGTCGCCGCGTTCTTCGACTTGGGCTTGCGGAAGGCCGGGACGCCGTTGGAGATGGCCTCCACGCCGGTGAGCGCGGCACAGCCGGAGGAGAAGGCGCGCAGCAGCAGGAAGACGAGGGCGAAGCCCGCGAGGCCCTGGTGTTCGGCCTTGATGTGGTAGTCGGCGGTGGGCGCCCGCATGGTGTCGCCGAGGACCAGGCCCCGGAACGCACCCCACGCGACCATGATGAAGACGCCGCCGACGAAGACGTACGTCGGGATCGCGAAGAGCTTGCCCGACTCCTTCACGCCGCGCAGGTTCATCAGCGTCAGCAGGATGATCACGGCGACGGCGCAGAGCACCTTGTGCTGCACCACGAAGGGGACCGCCGAGCCGAGGTTCTCGATTCCGGAGGCGATCGAGACGGCGACGGTCAGGACGTAGTCGACGAGGAGCGCGCTCGCGACGGTGAGGCCTGCCCTGGGGCCGAGGTTGGTGGTGGCGACCTCGTAGTCACCGCCGCCGCTCGGGTAGGCGTGGACGTTCTGCCGGTACGAGGCGACGACCGTGAACATCAGCACGACGACCGCGACCGCGATCCAGGGGCTGAAGTGGTAGGCCGACACGCCCGCGATGGACAGGACCAGCAGGACCTCCCCCGGCGCGTAGGCGACGGAGGACAGCGGGTCGGAGGCGAAGACGGGGAGTGCGATGCGCTTCGGCAGGAGCGTTTCGCCCAGCCGGTCACTGCGCAGTGCGCGCCCGATCAGGATCCGTTTGGGCACGTCGGTCAGTTTGGACACGACAGAGGATGGTAGGCCTTCGAACACGCAGCCGCCCACCCGGCATCCCGGTTCTGCCTCATGAGTGAAATCACGGGCGCACGGAACTGCGGATTCCGTGGTTCGTACACCCTCCGTGTCTAGATGGCAGACCCCGCCTGTCATCGCACTTCGGAGGTCCCATGCCCGCGACTGCAGAGCTGATCGGGGCCACGGTCGCCCTGGCCGGCCTCGGAATCCTGACCCTGTTCAGCGTGCGCAGCATCACTCGCCGCCAGCCACCCGCAGGTGAGCGGCGTGCGAGGGACGTCATCGGGTGATCACAAACAGTGATCGCGGGAAACCGCGGCACAGGGGTGCCCGGCCCGAACCACTCGTGTGTAGCTTTGGGCGTCGGTCTGAGACCCTGATGCTGAGCAGTAACTTTTGGACACCGGAAGGACGGTCGTGCACATCGTCATCATGGGCTGCGGGAGAGTGGGATCCGCTCTTGCCCAGACCCTGGAGCAACAGGGACACACGGTCGCCGTGATCGACCAGGACCCCACCGCCTTCCGCCGGCTGGGCCCCGGGTTCGGTGGCCGCCGGGTCACCGGGGTCGGCTTCGACCAGGACACCCTGCGCGAGGCGGGCATCGAGGAGGCCGGCGCCTTCGCCGCCGTCTCCAGCGGCGACAACTCCAACATCATCTCCGCGCGCGTGGCCCGCGAGATGTTCGGTGTGGAGAACGTGGCCGCCCGTATCTACGACCCGCGCCGTGCCGAGGTCTACCAGCGCCTGGGCATCCCCACCGTGGCCACGGTCCGCTGGACGGCCGACCAGATGCTGCGCCGCCTGCTGCCCTCGGGTGCCGAGCCGCTGTGGCGCGACCCCACCGGCGGCGTGCAGCTCGCCGAGGTGCACGCCTCCCCGAAGTGGGTGGGCCACAAGATCAGCAAGCTGCAGGAGGAGACGGGCGTCCGCGTGGCGTTCCTGACCCGCCTGGGCGAGGCCATCCTGCCCACCTCTCAGACGGTGCTGCAGGAGGGCGACCTCGTCCACGTGATGATGCGGGCGGACGACGTCGACAAGGTCGAAGCGGCATTCGCCGCGGGCCCGGAAGAGGAGGGCGGTCACTGATGAGGGTCGCCATTGCCGGAGCCGGCGCCGTCGGCCGCTCGATCGCGGGCGAGCTGCTGGAGAACGGCCACGAGATCCTGCTCATCGACAAGGCACCGACCGCCATCTCGGTGGAGCGGGTGCCGCAGGCGGAGTGGCTGCTGGCCGACGCCTGTGAGATCACGTCGCTGGACGAGGCGGCGCTGCAGCGCTGCAACGTCGTGATCGCCGCGACGGGCGACGACAAGGTCAACCTGGTCGTCTCGCTGCTCGCGAAGACGGAGTACGGCGTTCCGCGCGTCGTCGCCCGGGTGAACAACCCCAAGAACGAGTGGCTGTTCAACGAGGCCTGGGGCGTCGACGTGGCCGTGTCCACGCCGCGCCTGATGTCCGCCCTGGTCGAGGAGGCGGTGAGCGTCGGCGACCTGGTCCGCCTGCTCCGCTTCAGCCACGGTGACGCCAACCTCGTCGAGCTGACCCTGCCGGAGGAGTCGGCCCTGGCCGGCACCCAGGTCGGCGACGTGGAGTGGCCGCAGGACACCTCCCTGGTCACGATCATCCGCGGCAACCGCGTTCTGACCCCGTCCAAGGAGGACTCCCTGGAGCCGGGCGACGAACTCCTCTTCGTGGCCGCGCAGGCCCGGGAGGAGCAGCTGGAGGAGCTGCTGTCGGTGCGGCGCGAGAGCTGAACCACGAGAAGGGGCGCCCTGGGTCTCCAGGGCGCCCCTTCTCGTCGTACGACGGCCGGTTGGCCGGCTACGCGTCCCGGCGGTGCCGTCCGCCGGTGGGCTCGCCGCCCTCGGCGGCCAGCGCGGCCTTGCGCTCCTTCTCGGCCTTCTCCTCCGCCTCCATCTCCGCGAACACGTCGATCGGCGCGGGTGCCTTCGCGAGGAAGACCCAGGTGAGCCAGACCGCCAGCAGGAACGGCGGGATCTTCAGGGCGACCAGCACCCAGCCGAGCTGGGCGGTGTTGGCCCACCAGTACAGCGGGAAGAGGATCGCGCACTTGGCCAGCAGGATCAGGCCCCAGGCCCAACTTGCCTTCGCGTAGGCCTTCTTGCGGCCGGGGTTGCGGGTGCGCCAGGAGAGGTTCTCCTTGAAGACCGGGCCGAGGATGAGACCGATCAGGGGGACACCGGCGAGGGTTGTGATGATGTAGGCCAGCGCCAGGCCCAGCGTGTAGAGCATGCCGGGGAGGTAGAAGTCCTTGGCGTTGCCCGTGAACATCGCGAACAGCACGCCGAAGGCCACGCCGAAGACACCGCTGAAGGCGTGCTTGACGGTGTCCTTGCGCACCAGCCGGACCACGACCAGCACCAGGGACACGGCCAGTGCGGCGATCGCCGCGATGTGCAGGTCCTTGTTGACCGTGAAGATCGCGACGAAGAGGAGACCGGGCACGACCGTCTCGACCATGCCTCGGACACCGCCGAACGCCTCGAACAGCGCGGCCTCGGTGACCGCGCGGGCATCGTCCGACCGAGTCTGTTCGGTGTCTTCGGTCGGCTTGTCGAGGGGCGTCACCGGCTACTCCCGTCCGAGGGGTCGCAGTTCGTATTTGGGGTTGAAGAGCACCCGGCGGCCCCGGCTCATGGAGATCCGGCCCGATGCGATCAGCTTGCGCCCCGGTTCTATGCCGACGATGGAGCGCCTGCCGAGCCACACCACGTCCAGCGCGGCCGAGCCGTCGAACAGCTCGGCCTCCAGGGCGGGGACCCCGGCGCGCGGCCGGAGGGTGACCGTGCGCAAGGTACCAGTTACGGTGACGATCTGGCGGTCCAGGCAGTCACCGATCCGGGTGCATCCCGTGGTCTCGGCGTCTTCCCGCAGCTCCTCGGACTCCAGGTCCTCCTGAGAGGTGGAGAGCCGGTCGAGCATCCGCCGGAACCGGCCGGCCGGCTTCTGGGAACGGGGAACAGCAGTCATGTCTGAAGCGTACCGGGGCCCACCGACACCGCCGTAGCGCAGCTCACTTCTCGAACCGGTACCCCATCCCGGGCTCCGTAATGAAGTGCTTCGGGTGCGACGGGTCCGTCTCCAGCTTCCTGCGCAGCTGGGCCATGTAGACGCGCAGGTAGTTGGTCTCCGTCCCGTACGACGGACCCCACACCTCCTGCAGCAGCTGCTTCTGGCTGACCAGGCGGCCGCTGTTGCGGACCAGTACCTCCAGCAGGTGCCACTCGGTCGGGGTGAGCCGGACGTCCTTGCCCGCGCGGTTGACCTTCTTCGCGGCCAGGTCGACGGTGAAGCCCTCGGTCTCCACGGTCGTCACGTCGTCCTCGCCCGGCCCGACCGGCTCGGCCCGGCGTACGGCGGCCCGCAGCCGGGCCAGCAGCTCGTCCATGCCGAAGGGCTTGGTGACGTAGTCGTCGGCGCCCGCGTCCAGCGCCTCGACCTTCTCGTCCGAGGAGTGGCGGGCGGACAGGACCAGGATCGGGACCCGGGTCCAGCCGCGCAGCCCCTTGATCACCTCGACGCCGTCCATGTCCGGCAGGCCCAGGTCGAGAACGACCACGTCGGGGTGGCGGGACGCGGCGAGTTCGAGGGCGGTCCTGCCGTCGGGAGCCGCGTCGACCTCGTACTTGCGCGCCTTGAGGTTGATCACGAGCGCACGCACGATCTGCGGCTCGTCCTCGACCACGAGCACCCTCGTGGGGGTCTGGGGGGTCCCCCCAGTGGGGCTCAGCATTGGGTCTGCCTCTCTGGTTCTGTGCTGGACTCCCCGACGGGGAGGGGCTCGGGACGCGATCCTGCCGCACGGAGGCAGAGCACCATCGTGAGCCCGCCGCCCGGCGTGTCCTCGGCGTTCAGGGTGCCGCCCATGGCCTCGGCGAAGCCGCGCGCGACCGCGAGGCCGAGGCCGACCCCGGCGCCGCGCGGGGCGTCGCCGTAGCGCTGGAAGGGCTCGAAGATACGGTCCTTCGCCTCGTCCGGGACCCCGGGCCCGCGGTCCACGACACGCACCTCGACGCGGTCGGCTATGGCGCTGGCGGACACCAGGACGCGCTGTCCCGGCGGGCTGTACTTGACGGCGTTCTCCACCAGGTTGGCCACGGACCGCTCCAGCAGGCCGGGGTCGACGGCGGCCATGGGCAGCGTCTCGGGGATGTCCAGCTCGACGCTGTCCTCGGGTACGCCGCCCAGCGCCATCGGGACCACCTCGTCCACATCGATCTCGCGGATGAGCGGGGTGACGGTGCCGGTCTGCAGCCGCGACATGTCGAGCAGGTTGCCCACGAGGTGGTCGAGCCGGTCGGCGCCCTCCTCGATGCCCTCCAGCAGCTCCGCCTGGTCCTCCTCGGACCAGGCCACGTCGTCGGAGCGCAGCGAGGAGACGGCGGCCTTGATCGCGGCGAGCGGGGTGCGCAGGTCGTGGCTGACGGCGGCCAGCAGGGCGGTGCGGATGCGGTTGCCCTCGGCGAGCGCCCTGGCCTGGTCGGCCTCCTCCTTCAGGCGCCGGCGGTCCAGCACCACGACGGCCTGCGCGGCGAACGCGGCGAGCACCCGGCGGTCCTCGGCGGGCAGCACGCGGCCGGTCAGGGCGAGCGCCATGTGGTCGCCGATCGGCATGTCGACATCGGCGTCCTCGGGCCGTTCCAGGGCGGGCCCGAATCCGGCGCTGCCCGCGCAGGTCCACGGCTCGACGTCGCTCTCGCGTTCCAGCAGGGCGGCCGACTCCATGCCGAAGGTCTCGCGGACCCGCTCCAGCAGCTCCTCCAGGCCCGTCTCACCACGCAGCACGTTGCCGGCGAGGAAGGAGAGGATCTCGGACTCCGCGCGCAGCCGGGCGGCCTGGTGGGTGCGCCGGGCGGCGAGGTCCACCACCGAGGCGACCGACACGGCGACCCCGAAGAAGATCGCGATGGCGACGATGTTCTTGGGGTCGGCGATGGTCAGCCGGTGCAGGGGCGGGGTGTAGAAGTAGTTCAGCAGCAGCGAGCCGAAGGCCGCCGAGGCCAGGGCGGGCAGCAGGCCGCCGAGCAGGGCCGCGGCGACGGTCAGGGCCAGGAACAGCAGCATGTCGTTGGCGAGGCCGAGGTCGACGGTGTTCAGCAGCACCGCCATGATCGCCGGGCCGGCCAGGCCCACCACCCAGCCCGAGATGATCCGGGTCCGGCCCAGCCGGGCACCCCGGGCGACGGGCAGTCCGCGGCCCTTGGCGACCTCCTCGTGGGTGACGATGTGGACGTCGAGGTCGGGGCCGGACTCCCGGGCGACCGTGGCGCCGACGCCGGGCCCGAGGACGTACTGCCAGGCTTTGCGGCGCGAGGAGCCGAGCACGATCTGGGTGGCGTTGACACCGCGCGCGAAGTCCAGCAGCGCGGCCGGTATGTCGTCGCCGACCACGTGGTGGAAGGTGCCGCCCAGATCCTCCACGAGGGTGCGCTGGACGGCGAGTTCCTTCGGGGAGGCCGAGGTCAGGCCGTCGCTGCGGGCTATGTAGACGGCCATGACCTCGCCGCCTGCGCCCTTCTCGGCCAGCCTGGCCGCGCGCCGGATCAGGGTGCGCCCCTCGGGGCCGCCGGTGAGGCCGACCACGATCCGCTCGCGCGAACCCCAGATGGCCGAGAC